>CBFGPJ010000017.1:0-14338 GCA_965650615.1 uncultured Fluviicola sp.
TCTCAAGGAACCTCGTGAAGAGAAGTTTGGTTTCATGACGCTGAATAATAGTTAGTTGAAGCCAAACATACAAATTATTTTGAAAGGCGCGTATGCATAAACAAAAAAGCCCTCCCGGATTTCCGGAAGGGCTTTTAATCTTTATTTTCTATATCTTAAAACTCAAACGTTTCCATGAACTTCGTAGTGAAGTTCCCTTCGTTGAATTGCTCATCTTCCATCAGTTTTTGGTGGAATGGAATTGTAGTTTTGATTCCTTCGATGATGTATTCATCCAAAGCACGTTTCATTTTAAGGATTGCTTCTTCGCGTGTTTGAGCAACTACGATCAATTTTCCGATCATGGAGTCATAGTTCGGCGGGATCGTGTAACCTGCATAAGCATGGGTATCGATACGTACACCGTGTCCTCCCGGAGAATGGTAGCTTGTAATTTTGCCCGGAGACGGACGGAAATCAGCATACGGATCCTCTGCATTGATACGGCACTGGATAGCGTGCAATTGCGGGTAATAGTTTTTCCCCGAAATTTTCTCTCCGGCAGCCAGCTTGATCTGTTCCTTGATGAGGTCGTAGTTGATAACTTCCTCCGTGATCGTGTGTTCTACCTGGATACGCGTGTTCATTTCCATGAAGTAGAAATCGCGGTTTTTGTCAACCAGGAATTCTACCGTTCCAACACCTTCGTAATTTACAGCCTTCGCAGCTTTAATTGCTGCCTGGCCCATTCGTTCACGCAGTTCGTCAGTCATGAACGGAGAAGGAGTTTCTTCTACTAATTTCTGGTGACGACGTTGAATGGAACAATCACGCTCTGATAAATGACATGCATTTCCGTATTGGTCACCGGCAATCTGGATCTCAATGTGGCGTGGTTCTTCAATGTATTTCTCCATGTAGATCCCGTCGTTCCCGAAAGCAGCACCTGCTTCCTGGCGAGCTGAATCCCATGCAGCTTCCAAATCTTCTTCTTTCCAAACGATACGCATTCCTTTTCCACCACCTCCGGCAGTAGCTTTCAGGATGATCGGGTAAACTACTTTTTTGGCAGTTTCACGTGCGTCGTCCAAATCTTTTAATAATCCATCTGATCCGGGAATACATGGTACTCCAGCAGCGATCATCGTCGCTTTTGCTGTCGCTTTATCACCCATTCCGGCAATTTGCTCAGGCAATGCACCGATGAATTTGATTCCGTGTTCCTGACAAACGCGCGAGAATTTCTCATTTTCAGAAAGGAATCCGTATCCCGGGTGAATGGCATCTGCATTTGTAATTTCTGCAGCAGCAATAATGTTTGCTATCGATAAGTAAGATTTGTTACTTGGAGCCGGTCCGATACAAACTGCTTCATCTGCAAAACGTACAGGTAAGCTTTCTTTATCAGCAGTAGAATATACCGCAACCGTTTTGATGCCCATTTCTTTACACGTACGAATGATACGCAAAGCAATCTCACCGCGGTTGGCAATTAATATTTTTTTAAACATAAAATCGTGTTTAATGAATAACTAGCTGTGCTCGTTGCAAAACAACTTGCTATTAAGCAGGATCGATCAAAAATAATGGTTGATCGTATTCCACAGGTGTTGCATCGTCAACTAATACTTTCACGATTTTACCTGTAAATTCTGCTTCGATTTCATTGAATAATTTCATCGCTTCGATGATACAAACAGTATCTCCTTTGTTCACAGTTTGCCCAACGCTAACGAAAGGCTCTTTATCCGGACCTGAAGAACGGTAGAATGTACCGATCATTGGAGATTTGAAAGTAACGTATTTTGAATCATCTGATGCTGCCGGAGCTGCTGGTGCAGGCGCTGCTGTTGGCGCGGCAACCGGAGCTGCAACTGCCGGAGCTGCTGCAATTTGAGGAACAACCGGAGCTGCTGCTTGCACGATAATTTGAGACTCCGCTTTTTTAGTCTCTGATTTGATCGTGATTTTAAAGTCTTTTTGCTCAATTTCTACTTCCGTAACACCTGATTTTGCTACAAACTTAATTAAGTCTTGGATTTCGTTCAGATTCATATCAGTATAATTTAATAGTTGTTTTTTCGATTATATTAAGAATTATAAGCCCATTTTAAATACACGGCTCCCCATGTAAATCCGCCACCAAAAGCAGATAGGATTAAGTTGTCTCCTTTTTTCAGCTGTTTTTCCCAGTCCCACAAGCAAAGCGGTAAAGTACCTGCAGTTGTATTTCCGTAACGTTGAATGTTGATCATTACTTTTTCTCTTGGAACTCCCATTCTTTCAGCAGTTGCATCAATGATACGCAAGTTTGCCTGGTGTGGCACCAGCCAATCTACATCTTCTGCAGTGAGGTTATTGCGCTGCATAATTTCAGCGGAAACTTCTGCCATGTTTGTTACTGCAAATTTGAAAACTTGTTTTCCTTCCTGCTTTACAAAGTGCAAACGCTGCTCAACTGTTTCGTGAGTAGGAGGGTTTGCCGATCCGCCTGCTGGCTGATACAGGTATTGTCTTCCTGCTCCATCTGATTTCAGCACTGAATCCTGGATTCCCAGTCCTTCTGTGTTTGGTTCCAGTAAAACAGCACCGCCACCGTCACCAAAGATGACACAGGTTGTTCGGTCTTCATAATCTAAAATGGCGCTCATTTTGTCTACACCAATTACGATTACTTTTTTATGTTTTCCGGATTCGATGAAACTTGCACCTGTTTGTAAACCGTAAATGAATCCTGAACAGGCTGCGATCAAATCGTAACCCCATGCATTTTTCATTCCGATTTTATCACAAACCACGTTAGCAGTTGAAGGGAAAGGATAATCGGGAGTAACAGTTGCCAAAATGACCAATTCAATATCCATTGGATCGGTATTTGTCTTTTCCAACAATCCTTTTACAGCTGCTGCGGCAATGTCCGAACAAGCGCCTTCACGAAGAATGCGACGCTCTTTAATCCCGGTCCTTGTTGTAATCCATTCATCAGAAGTATCAACAATTTTAGCTAAGTCCTCATTTGTTACCACTTCCTCAGGAAGATAACCACAAATGCCTGTTATTGCTGCGGTGATTTTACTCATTTTATTGATTAAAAGCTTCGTTAATGTTTTTTGTAAGATCTGATTTTGCTACTTCGTAGGAGTGCAGTAGCATACTTCTCACTGCTTTGTCGTTGGAGATACCATGACCGATTATGACGTTACCCTTCACACCAAGAATTGGAGTTCCGCCGTAATTTTCATAATTGAAACGATCGAAATATTCATCACGGATACCTCGTTTACGCATGAGTGTGTAGATTCCTTCGGCTTGCTTTAAAGCAATGTTTCCGGTGAATCCATCACAAACAACAACGTCTGCCATACCCGTGAACAGATCACGGCCCTCAATGTTCCCAATGAAATTGATCTCATCCGATTCAGCCATCAGTTTATGTGCTGCGATCGTCATTAAATTTCCTTTGGTTTCTTCTTCACCAATATTCAATAAACCGATCCGCGGATTTTCTACACCATAAACACATTTGGCATAAAGACTTCCGAGGATTGCGAATTGGTAAAGTACATCGGGTTTGCAATCAGCATTGGCACCAACATCCAGCAAAATGGAGTTTTTACCATCAACTGTCGGTAAAACTGACGTAATACACGGACGGATAATACCTGCAATGGTATTGATCTTATAGATTGCACCAACAAGCATTGCGCCTGTATTTCCTGTACTGGCAAAAATGTCGATCTCCTTCTTTGCGAGCAAATCGAAACCAACCGCAATACTGCTATTGGGTTTGGTTGGAATTGCCCGGGTGGGGTGGTCGTGCATCGTGATCACATCGGGGGCATGAACAATATCATATCCCGTCGAATCTTCATTCAACGCGTTTAGGCCACTCAAGATTTGTTCTTGGTCGCCAATCAACACGAGACGCACGTCCTGAGGAAGTTCTTTTCTAGCAAGTACAGCACCGGCTATATTGGCCTCTGGTGCGAAATCACCGCCCAAAATATCTATTCCTATCTTCATCAGGAGGAATGTTTACTACTAAACAGCGCGAATTAAATCGCTACTTCTTTCTCAGCTACTACTCTTCCTTTGTAGTACAATTTGCCTTCATGCCAGTGAGCATGGTGGAACAAATGCGGTTGACCTGTTGTAGGACAAGTTGCAATGTTCTTCGCGATTGCTTTGTCGTGAGTTCTTCTTTTGTCACGGCGTGTTGTCGAGGTTCTTCTCTTTGGATGTGCCATTTTACTTATTTATTTCAATCGTTAATTCAAATTTTTTAATGCGGACCATCGTGGGTCTATCGGTTTGTCGTCGTCCGGATCGTCCGAATCATCGTCGTCTCCTTCATCATCCCAGTCCCCGCTGTCCTCATCATCGTCCCATTCTTCATCGTCTTCGTCCCATTCGTCGTCTTCATCCGGTTGATTTGCATTCACAATATATTTGTTATACAAATCCATTACTTCTTCGTTGCATTCCCCTTCCGGATGAATTCTTCGTGCGGGTAATGAGATAACCAACAACTCATAGATCGGTGCCGAAACATTCAGTTCATAAGATTCCGGGTGAAGAATAATTAAATTCTCGTCTTCGGAAACTTCTGTTCCAAATTTGTACACAATGCGGTAATCACCGTGGATCTGAACTTCCATCGGATCATTGCAGCGATCACATGGAGTGGTAACAGTTCCTGAAAGCGAAAATTCCGCGATCATCATTGTTTCCTTCTTTTCAAATGCAAGTTCTACCAGAACATTTGCATCATCAATCAGGGTGTTTTCAACACCTTCAAAGAACGATTTGTCTATGTTGAACTCATAGCGATGCGTCCCTGTTTTTAATCCGACAAATTGGATTATGAACTCATTCGTAGATTTCTTCACTACACAAAAATTGGAGGGCAAAGGTAGAAAAAATAAACGAATAGATGTTATTATCGATTTAAATTCATCTAAAATTTTATTTTTCCTGTCCGGGTTTGCTTCCTCCGCTACTCAATTTCGTGTTGACGGTCGCCTCTTTTTCGATGATGTGCCGACTCCTGGACCTGAAGTGGATTCGCTGCGATTTCTTTCAGGAACTTGCGGGTATTGAAAATATCAATTGCCAGGTAAATTGCGCTTCGCATCGATTGTGCGTTCGCTTCGTTTTTCCCTGCAATGTCAAAAGCAGTCCCGTGATCCGGTGAAGTTCTGACTATTGGAAGACCGGCTGTATAATTGACACCATCTTCAAAAGCCAGGGCTTTAAATGCCGCTAATCCCTGATCGTGGTACATCGCTAAAACCGCATCGTATTGGCCCCTGTTCGGACTTCCGAAAAACCCGTCTGCAGGGAAGGGCCCTAACGCAAAAATATCTTCACTTCGTGCCATATTGATTGCCGGAGTAATGATTTCTGCTTCTTCTGTTCCCATTTTCCCGTTTTCACTTGCGTGTGGGTTTAAACCAAAAACGGCAATTTTCGGACGTTGAATTCCGAAATCTTTTTTCAAACTATTGTCTAATGCTTTGATCTTTGCCACGATCTTTTCCCGTGTCAATGTACCTGAAACATCTTTCAGTGGTACATGTGTCGTAACCAAAGCTACACGAAGCGAGCCGCTGACCATCATCATCAAAGCTTCATCCATTCCTGCCAGGTGGGCCAGGTATTCCGTATGGCCCGGGAATTGGAATCCTGCTTTCCCGATTGCTTCTTTGGAGATCGGAGCAGTCACCAATACATCAATTTTACCTGAAGCCAGATCTTCCGTAGCTTTTTCCAGTGAAAGGAACGCATATTTTCCACTTGCTTCTGTTCCTTTTCCTAATTCGAACTGTACTTCTTCGTTCCAGACGTTGATAATATTGATCTTGCGGTTAACGGCCTCGTTGGCTGTTTTGCAGGTCTGATAATTGAATTCCGGCTCATTCATCGCTTTCTTGTGGAAAGAAATGGTTTTGGATGAAGCGTAAATAATAGGCGTACAATCCAGTAACAGGCGATTGTCTGCTAATGATTTAATGACCACTTCCGGACCGATCCCGTTGATATCACCGATTGAAATTCCTACGCGAATAGGAACTGCACGGCCTTCTTCTTTGATTTTTTCTTTCTCTTTTTCCATCTTATGCAAGTCGTTTTAAGAAGTTGATCATGAGCCTGATTCCTGTTCCGGTTCCGCCAAAACCTCTGTAATCCTGAGGTCTGTCAAGAAAAGCGGGTCCGGCAATATCCATGTGTATATAAGGTGCTTTTACAAAATGTTCGAGGAATTTTCCTGCCGTGATCATCCCGGCATATCCGTTCCCGATGTTATTCAAATCGGCAATTTTGGATTTCATATCGTCGTAATAATCATCCCAAAACGGGAATTCAACGACACGTTCGTATGTTTCCATTCCCGCTTCATTCAACATGTTGAAGTATTTTTTATCCGCATTTCCCATGATGATGGAAGCGCGTGTCCCAATTGCACGGGCAGCAGCACCCGTCAGTGTTGCAGCATCGATAACCAGTTCCGGTTTGTATTTGTCAGAATACGACAAAGCGTCTGCAAGGATCATCCGGCCTTCTGCATCGGTATTCAGTACTTCAACTGTCGTTCCGTCATACATCGTGATGATATCACCCGGAGTATAGGCATTCAATCCGGGACGGTTGTCTGTTGCCGGGATTAACCCGATCAGGTGGATCGGAAGTTGCATCATTGCTGCAGCGTAAATTGTTCCGGCCATCATAGCAGCGCCCGCCATATCGGATTTCATTGCGTCCATGGAACCGGCTGTTGGTTTTAAACTCAAACCTCCGGTATCGTAAACCACGCCTTTACCAACCAGCACGATTGGCTTCTTGTTGCTTGCTTTTTTAGGTTTGTATTCAATAATGGTAAATGTCGGGGGATCGACGGAACCTTTATTTACGGCAAGCAATCCACCCATTTTCAGTGCTTCGATCTTTGACTTTTCCAGGATCGTTACGGAGAACTTTTCTTCTTTTCCTTTTTCTTCGATAGCTTCTGCAAGCTGCGTTGCATTTAAACCAGAAACCGGTTCGTTTACCAGGTCTCGGGCCCAGAAAACAGCTTTTATCGTAGCAGAAAGTTCTTCAATTACGGAAGGAGAGATTTTTGCAGAAAAATCGATTGTTTCCAATGCGTATTTTTCTTTTTTCGCCTCTTTCCGGTATCTCAGGTATTGATAACAGGAAAGTGCAAATCCTTCAGCAAGCAGCAAACTGTTCGACTTTCCTCCGTCGATGAGAACACTTGTGACTTCTTTGGGTAAAGCTCCGCGGAGTTTATGTCCCATGATGCGTAGTTTCTCATCGGTTGCCTGCTCCTTAATAAAGACGAAGTGTTTTCCTTTTAACGGTAAGTGTAAAAATTGGAGATCTGCATTTTTGTGAAAGATTTCCAGTTCTTCTGCCACCACTTTCGGAAGCTTGATTTGCGTTTCAATTTTCTTCCCAACAAGGACAACGAGGCCTTCTTGCTGGTCGAACGCAGCGGATGTATTCAAATTCATATTAATCGAATTGCGTGAATCGTAAAGATAGCATTCGAATTACGAATTACGAATGTTGAATTGCGAATTAATTTGAATTTTTTACGGCCTTTCGTTTCTTCCACTTTCTTCTAACAATCCATACTAAAATGCCAATAATCAAAATAAGCGGCCATTTTGAGACAGTCCACAACAAAAAATTAATAATGGAATTCCAACCTTTACTTACGGAATCACCGGCTCTGGTGGAAAATGGGTTTTCTGGCTTCTTTTCAATTTTAACCGGATATTCCTTGAAAAGATTGATGCGAAGCGTACTCAGATCCACCTGGTCATTTAAGTATTTCAATCGCCCTTCTTTGCTTTCTATTTCTTCCATCAATTGACGGATGTTCTCTTCGATGGATAAGATTTCGTTTACGTTTTTGGCCTTTTCTAAGAGTTCTTTGTATCGTTTGAGGTATTTGCGCTTGTTTTCAAGTCTTGTCTCAATGTCAAGGAATTCTTCAGTAACATCGTTTGTATTGATTTTCTTAAAAACAATCTCATCTTTTCCGGTCTCAACCCCATGAACCAGTTGCTCAAAATTCTTTGACGGCAAACGTATAATCAAATGATATTGGATCCGGTAGTCGTTTTTATCCAGCTCTTCATTCTCATAGTACCCATTCAGACTTTTCACAACCTTGTCAATGCGTTTTTTACTTTCTCCAAAGGTTTCGGACTTAATTCGCATTGTGCCGTTTTTAATAATTTTCTTGCCTTTTTTGATTGTTTTTTCAGGTTTGGAAGAAACATTGGAACTGGTCATCATATAAGTGGAAGATGCGCTTCCGGAAGTACTATAAGCAACGTCATAATTATTGTAATTGCTTTGACTGCGCGTTTCATCTTCAAAACTTCCTTCGTATGTGTAATTATCACCAACTTCTTCCGGTTCCGCGACATCCATAACCATTACGTCAGATGAAGTTATATTTATTGGTTTATCCTTTGAAGCGGGAGCTTCTCCGCAACTTTGCAAAAAAAGGATGAAGGATAAAAAGAAGAGAATTCTTAGGTGATTTTTTGTTTTCATAAAGTTCTTTTGATTAGGTGATACAGGTAGTTTGTTTAAACGTTCAAGATCAGTTCGTTTTCGCAACCTGTTGGCCGATACTTCTAAGCATCGTGATTGTTTTGTTCAGGTTTTGGATATCTACGTCTTTCAAAAAGCTGGAATAGAATTCTTCAAACATTTTGTTGTAAACCCTGCATAACTTCTTTCCTTTATCGGTTAAGGAAATGATGTTATTTCTCCGGTCACCTGGATCTTCCTGACGAAGTAACAGGCCTTTTAAGGAAAGCTTGTGAATGATCGGTGTTAAATTGGCCTTGTTTTTACGAACGCGATCCGCAATTTCTTTTTGGTTGATTTGATTGCTTCTGGATAATACCATCAAAACCTCCAGCATTTCAACCGTGATTCCCAAATCGTTGTTTTTCAGTTGCTTTTTAAAATAGGTTTGAATGACAAAACGCATGTCTTTAATAGAATCAATTAATTCTATCAATTTCGCCATATTGGTATTTTCTATTTCAATCATATTGTGATTTAAGGTAGAATTGAAGTTACGAACAAATACAGTTATTCAAAGTAACTAATACCCTGGGAAGTAGTAAAGTGTATAACTTATTTATTGTGCGGTTATCAAAGGGTAAATAATTCACCCTTTGATACTTGATTGATTTTGGAAATGCTTATTCTCCGTAATTCATGTACATTTCTTCTTCACCGTAATATCCTTCCGGAGCATCTTCGTTGTTCATGTTGATTCCGTAATATTTTCGTTTCAGCTCCTTACCGGTCCGGTAGGTAATGACACTCACATCCAATAGTTTTTCCTGGTAACTCAGAATTGCATCCAGGTTTTCCAGGTTCGGGTTCAAACAGATCTCACTCATGTTCTTGACGCTTCCCAAATCTCCTTTGAGCCAACGTCCGTTGCGTTTACCCATTACGTATTCACCGACCTGGTTCAGGTTACCGTTGACATCGTATAATTTCCAGATCCCGGTAGGCAAACCGTCTTTTACCCAACCCTCATTTTGAATGGAGCCGTTGTCGTAATAATTTTTGACATACCCGTTTTTACGGTGTTGTGTGCTGTCTTTTTCCCAGAAGCAGTAAAGCATGCGTTCTTCATTATGATCTGTATGGGCACAGTCATATTTTTCAAATTTCTCAATGATCCAGCTTTTGCTTAACGGATTGTCCTGCCCGTCGAGGTAGTAAAGGATTCCTTTTGATTTGAATTTGATGCTGTCATTTACCGAAATAATGCTGTCGAAATATTCTACTTCCATTAATTTCTTCCCGAAGTAATTGAAGTATTTCCAGCATCCTGTTTTGATTCCTTTGGAAATAGTCCCGGTCCGGGCAATGGTGTCATTTGGATAGTATTTGGTAATGTTGTAATCGATGCCGGTTTTGTTTACCAGACTCGGTCTGCCATAGTAGGGTTCGTAAAGACCGTAATCGGAGTACCCGACCTGGTAGATCAATTGATCAATACTGGTACTGTTTGTGATATCTGCAAAATTGAAAGCAATCGAGTCTCTCCAGTCAAATTCATAACGGACACTCAGTTGGTTCTCTTCCCAGATCTTTTCTTCAATGGGCTGATTGTATTGGAATTTCACATATTGGTATTTGAAACCGAGGGTATCGTATGCTTCGTAGTCATCAATCGGTTGGCCACTTAAGAAAAATCCTTTTTTAGCAAGTTTCCCGTTTGAATGATACGCAACGGATTCTCCCTGTAAAGCCCCATTTTTAAAGCTCAAATCAAAGATTAACACGGAATCCTTTTCCGGAGCTGTAAAATACGTTTTTACGTTTCCGTCAATATACCCGTTTCTGTAATAGGAGTGACTGAAGAACAATTTGTTTCTTTTGAACTCAACACCTTCTTTGGCTCCGTCAACAAAATTGGCATAAGTCAGTGTGTCGCCTTTCCAGCCCATGGTTGTATATGGACCGTTTAAAGCTCCGTTTTTATAGGTGCATTTTGATTCCAGGTAATAGGTCTTTTTTAACGGGTATTCTTCGTACCTGGAAATAGGGTCTTCGTAGCCGTATTCTGAGTCGTTTTTAGGTTTTGGTTTCGGAAAAGCTACTCCGTAATCCAAATTATCGCCATGGGCCTCACCATTTTTATAACCGATCGTTGACCGGACTTTCCCGAATTGATCTTTGTATGTCCAAAGGCCTTCCGGTTTTCCGTTCAGGTATTTTCCTTCGGCAAATGTAAATACAGATTGTCCGTTTGTTTGGATACTTCTGCTATACATTGCTTCTTCACCGGAAGCACTAACAGGGTTTCCGTCAAAGTTATAAACCGGACGCTCATAAAGTGCTGAAAACACGCCATACAGGTTGGTAAACAAGGCGGTTGCAGCATGGGAAAGTTGGCCCGAACCTCCAAATTCAGGGATGTATGCCAAAAGAAGGTCATTTCTCTTTTTAGATTTCAGGTAAGACTTGACAGCAGCTTTATACAATTTCAGGTCTGTTTTGCTGTCGGGAAGTGATACCTGGATCAATTGGTCGCTTGCTTTTACACTAAAGCTTCCTTTTTTATCGGCCAATTTAAATGAACCGGTAAATGGTTTGCCGTTTACCGATAATTCGTCGTCTTTCTCTACGGTATATTTGTATTCCCAGTAGAACGCAAGTTTTTCAAGGGGAATCGTGTCGGACAAGCTGGATTTCCAATATTCGTCCAAAGTTCCGTTTTGAATGGTTTTTAATGTCAGGTTTTTGAAACGCCAGGTTTTAACAGCATTTACGTTCAGGTAATCTTCAGAAAAAACGACTTCCTGCGTGGAAACGGTATCACCCATTAAGTTCATTTGAAACACATTCAGGGTCCTGTTCTTCGGATAGAAATAAATCACTTTGGCAACGGAAGAGTCCAGTTTAAACAGCTCTTCAACCAACAGGATTTTTTCCGGCATTGTTCCCAATTTGATTTCCTTGTCTTCTGAATAGATCCATGTCGGATTGCCGTAGTTTCGATCGTATTCCTTTCCATTGATCGTTAAAAAGTCGGGAGTTCTTTTATAGGAAGTGCTCAGGACATTCCCTTTTGAATCATGCCATGTTTCATAATACTTCACGCCGTTGTAATCGTAGAACCGTTGCACATATTGATTCGAATCCGGGATGAAGATCACTTCGTTTGCAATTGTACCGTTGTCCCAATAGACCGGTTCTTCTTTCACTAATTTTCCGTCTTTTACTTCGAAGCGGTACTGTAATTGCCCGTTTTCATAGTAATGCTCTACAATTCCTTCATATGCATACAGGTAACCCATAGAATCAATCAGATCATTGAGTTTGTATCGTTTTTTATTTACAAATTCATAGAATTCGTTCGGATTGTAATCTGCCCCTGAGGGAAATTCCAGTTCAGGTTCATAATCGTAGTATTCACCACCCTCATACATTCCCTCTTCTCCTTCGTAACTCGTCAGCTCTTCTTCCGGTAATTCGATATTGTCGGACTCTCTTTTCTGTATGCTATAAAAGGTGCTGAAATCGGGGAAATCCATGGAATATCCCAAATCGTATTCACTTGCATTTGGGGTAGAATTGTTGGTCAGGACCAATGAATCAGATCGGTCATAACCCATAAATTCGTAAGGAATGATGCCATGCCGGATAATAGGGGACTTTCCTCTTTTTTCATCACTTCTGATGGTGTAGCGGTCTGTGAGTATTTTTTCTTTTCCTTTTGTTACGACCAGTTTTCCTTTTTTGTCGACGGTAACAATAGTTTTGTACTTATAAATTTCCCAGGTCCCGGAATTTTGATCTGCAAGAAAGTTTCCGGAAGTAAGCAGTTCCTGGTTTTGATAAATGCTGAACGGTCCGTTTTTCAGTCCGTCCAGGAAAGTAAACGTGGTTTTTACCGTGTCGTAGACCACTTTTTCCAAGCGGCTTTCGATCGATTCTTTTGGATTATAAGTATAAGACTCGTCGATTTTTTGAATATATTCAAACAAACGCCAGGCACCTGTTTTTTCACTGTTCAGGTAGTCTCCTGTTTTTACAATTTTCCCTTCCTGGGTAAACCAGGTGCTTTTTCAGTCTACAAGGTTGTTTTTGATTGAAAAAAAAGCCGCAACAACGTCATTTTTATACCGCAATACGCGTTTTGAAATGTACGGAATGTCTCTGTAAAACATCACATATTCCCCATCCGGAAGGTTTACTAATGCGGGAGTAGGGTCCGTTGTGATGTCATGGTCGGTTGTGACCATGAAGTACGGGTAATTTTCCAGGATTTGTTCAAAATCCTTCAGGTACTTTTTATAGGATTTCGGGAATTTAATAGCTGCCTTTTTTTCCAGTTCGGTAATGGGTTCTTCACTGACAGAAACAATTTTTTCGTTCCGGTCATCTCTTTTTATGACCTCCTTCTGATCGGCAAAATTCAGGTAATATTCCTGCATTCCCATTACAGCCTGTTGGTGAGGATAAACATAGTAGCTTTTACCTTCAATGGTAACCCGGTCTGTTTGAGTATGTCCCAAAAACGAAGAAAGAGAAAGAATGATCAAAAGGATGATTTTTCTTTCTAAGGTATTGTTGATCATGGAATTGTCGAATTTAATATGAGGTGAAAATAAGAAAAAGCACTAGCTTTTGAAGAGTAAATCACAACAAACGTTAGTGCGAAAGTGATTTTGAATGATTACGGATAATAGGTATAGGTAAATAATTCGTGTGTCTGGTAATTATTTACTCCTTCCGCATGTTCTTTTTTATGAATAATCTTCGTTGGCAAACGCTTACTGTCATAATAAATAAGCGATTTAACAGAAGTTACAAATGTTTCGTCAATAAAAGTAGAATCGATGTAGCCGTTGAAGTGTCCCCGATTGTAATTGAAATAGCGTTTTTTGAAGAACGGGTAGTCTTCATTAGTGATCATTTTCGGGAAGTTTTTACTGTAATATTCATAATTTGAAATAGATGCTTCCTTTACTTTATTTCTTACTTTATAACGTTTCACAGGTCTGTCCGGAGATCCCAAAATGATCCAGTCATTTGGCAAAGGACTTGCGAGTGAATCAACGGAAAGTGGCCCGAAGAATTTTTTGTTGAGGACAAAATGGATCAGGTCCAGGTCGTTTGAAGCCACAAAAGAAGCATAGTTGGGTGTCAATTTATTCGGATCGTACGTGAAGGTGTTATTCTCAACACCATAGAGGTTGTCTTTTTGAATGGCCTCACAGTAATTCAGCTGACCCGATGGACTGATGCGAAAGGATTGATTGGAGATCACAATACCCTCTGAAAAATCCGTTATTTGCAGTTGGACCAATCTGCCCGACTGATTAAAGGTATAAATGAGTGTTCTTTTTGGAAACGTTTCATCTTCCGATTCCGGATTATAAGCACTTGTGTCTGAAATAACGCCTTTAAATGAAGTAATGGTCAATTGTTGAATTTTTTGCTTTGCGATAATGCTGTCATTAAACCAAAATGGAAAATTGATCAAAGATGAAATTTCCTCCTGAAAATAAAGGGGGTGAATTAAATCGGCAACAATTTCGGTCTCCCGGACCTGAACTTTCTTTTTATGTGTACAATCAGAAAGCAGAAATCCGCATAAAATCAACAGGTAAACAAGGGTTCGTTTCATCCAATTAAAAGTAATATATTTTTGTTTTGTCTTAAAACCTGGCCGGTTTGAAGTTGTTAGTTATGAAATGTTCAAATGTCCAAAACAAGATAATAGCCATTAGTAATTAGCCAATAGTATAATTCATCTTTGACATTTTGACCTTCTTCCGTCCTGTTAATGTAATACAAA
>CBFGPJ010000018.1:0-14183 GCA_965650615.1 uncultured Fluviicola sp.
AAAATGAATGTTCTTTGCCGAAACCGAAGAAAATTGGTCCGTGAAAATCGGGAACAAATACAATTCAAGGAATACTTTGTATTCTTCAAAAAGTGCGTGCTCCTGCAATTTTGATGAATCCACAAAAAGCGTTGAAAAAGTTCGATTCTTCAGTGTATGGATCAGGCTTGAATTTTCTTCCGTCCACGAAGCAAAAATGATTCCCTTCGGATTAGAGCAAACACTCCAGAATTGCACTTCGTCCATTTCTGAAGCATCCGGAAACAATTTTTTGAATGTTTCCAGGAACTCTTCCTTTTGATCTTCGGAAAGCGGAAATTGCAGATTCGGATTTTCCTGTTTTACAGCACCTAATTGGAGATACTTCATGACATGTGATTGATGGATTGAAAGTACTACTTTTTAAGGAATTAAGCTCCCATAAAAAATATCCCCCAATTCAACAGGTGAACTGGGGGATGTTATGATTGATAAAATTTATTTATCTATTTACTTTTCAAATAACCGAGTGCTTTCTGAATTTCTTTATCGTAAGATGCAACAAGGAAAAAATACCCTTCTTCAATAAATAACTGACGTGCGATTTCTGCCTTCATGACGTGTTTGATCAATTCTTCACTTCGTGCAAAATCTCTGGCATCAAATGGTACCTTCAGTTTTTCTCCTTCAGCGATCAAACGCTGTACAAGCGGTTTAGGAGTTTCAAAGGTTCGGGTGAATTCCTGGATTGAAGCCCAGGAGTTTCGTTTGTTCGCAACGAAATCAAAAGCAACCTGCTGGAACGCTCCCGAATAACGCAGAGTCAGATAATAGATTGTGGAATTGGATGTGTCCAGGGGAACAAAAATGTCCGGCATAATTCCTCCACCATCGTAAACGATCCGCCCTTTCAGTGTTTTGAATTTGTTTGCATTCTTAAAAACAGAAGAATCCGGGGTGAAATATTCGCCATTATCTCTTCTCTTTTCATTGCTGTGATAATAATCCTCATAGCTTTCACCAAACGGTTTTTGGATACAACGCCCGGAAGGAGTATAATAGCGTGCAATGGTCAATCTCAGATCACTTTTATCCGAAAGCGAGAAATCCTGCTGAACCAATCCTTTTCCGAACGATCTGCGTCCGACGATCATTCCGCGGTCATTATCCTGGATAGCACCTGCAACAATTTCGGAAGCTGAAGCAGAATTTTCGTTGATCAATACCACAAGCGGAGTCTTTTCCAGTAATCCGCCGGCTCTGGCATAACGTGTTGTACTCAGGAATTTTTTTCCTTTAATAATAACAATTTTTTGACCTTCCGGTAAAAACTCATCTGCAATCTTCACTGCTCCATCCAAGACCCCGCCTCCGTTATCTCTCAGGTCGAAGATCAATTTTTTCATTCCTTTTGCCTTTAACAGAGCTGCCGCATAATGGAATTCCTGTGCACTTGAAACAGAAAAATTGTCCAGGCGGATGTACCCTGTTTTATCATCCAGCATTTGGGAACATACAATGGAAGGGATCGGGATAATTCCACGAACGATTGTTTTTTCGATCTTTCTTTTATTGCGGTAAAGCTGGATTTTCACGCGGGTATTCGGTTCACCCTTCAACTTACCCATGACGTCATCGTTCTTGATTTTCTTGCCGGCTACATTTTTTCCGTCAATCATCAGGATCTTATCGCCTGCCAAAACTCCGTTACCAAAAGAAGGTGAATTCGGGATCACATTCGTTACACACAAGGTATCGCGAATAATTGCAAAACGAATTCCGATTCCTCCGAACTTCCCATCGATTTGTTCATTCATTGCCTGCAAATCCTCAAACGGAATATAGTTCGAGTGCGGGTCCAGTTCATGCAACATATCCGAGATTGTCTTTTCGAACAATTTCTTGCTCTCGATCGAATCCACGTATTCCCGGTCCAGCAAAGTGATAATTTCCTGCATTTTGGAATAATTCCCCGAAACGGGTTGTGGTTCCTGTTGATTTAACCGGGATCCAAGTAACAAACCAATAGCCAGGAAGACCATTAATAAGACAGGATAGACAAAGGCATATTTTCTATTCATTCGTTAGGGTCTGAGATATGAACAACTTCAACACCGGCACTTTTTAAAAAATCCACACCGGTAGTATCTTTATATTCCGTCATGTAAACAACTCGTTTGATTCCGGCCTGTAAGACCAGTTTACTGCAATCTTTGCAAGGTGATAAGGTAATAAACAACGTTGCTCCGCTGCAGTCATTAGTGGAACGCGCCACTTTTAAGATGGCATTTGCCTCCGCATGCAGGACATACCATTCCGTATTTCCCTGCTGATCTTCACAGCAATTCGGGAAACCTGCCGGTGTTCCGTTATAACCGTCAGAAATAATTCTTCCGTCACGCACAATCAGCGCCCCCACTTTTTTTCGTTCGCAATGAGATAACTCCGCCCAGGTTTGAGCCATTCTCAAATAGGCTTTATCATAACGCAATCTCTTTTCTTCTGTTATTTCTCTGTCAAGTTCTACAACCATGTTGCAAAGATAGGATTAATCAGGTAAGGTAAATTTATATCCGACTCCGCGAATCGAATGGAAAAATTGCGGGTTCTTCGGGTCTTCTTCAAACAATTTGCGAAAGCTCAAGATGTAATTATCGATCGTTCTTCCCGTTGGAAATTGATCATTTGTCCAAAGGGAATTGAGGATTTCATCACGTGAAACCACCTCATCCTTTCGGGAAAAGAACAGCTGGATCAATTCCATTTCGCGCTTACTTAATTCCTGTTTCTCTCCTGAAAGAATATTTTCTACTTCAAAAGAAGCAGGTAATACCCGGTAATTTCCAATTTTTATCTCGGATGGGATCGAAACGTGCTTTTTATTCGGCTGGACCAAAATGGAACAGCGAAGAATGAATTCTTCCAAATCGAATGGTTTTGGCAGGTAATCATTTGCACCTAATTTCAGGCCTGCAATCCGGTCAATCGTATTTCCTTTGGCCGAAATAAAAATAATCGGAACAGCAGATACTTCCCTAAACGCGCGACAAATATCCAATCCACTGACTTCCGGCAGCATCACATCCAAAATCACCAGGTTGAAATTATCCAATTGATTTTTCATTGCCAGGGCCTCTTTTCCACTGTTAACCGTAGTGACGGAATAGCCCTCCAATTCCAGGTTAAACTGGATTATTTCGAGCAAACTTTGCTCATCTTCGATGACTAGAACCTTATTCATTCGACAAACTTCTATAAAAAAGCGTTTTCAAGTTTTTATCTTGTGTTAAAAGAGTGTAATTTTGAGAAAACTACACAAAATATCAGCACCATGCTAAAATATCTTTTAATGCTCTGCGTATTCATGTCTCTAGGCGCAGCATTAAATGCACAGGTAAGTGAAGGCGGTCTTCCGATAGGGTTACAAAAAGTGACTACTACCGGTGTTGCTCCGTTCCAATATGCTCCGGCTGTTTATATACTTAGCAAACCAAATGTCGTTGCTGCCAAGAATGAAGATTCGGCAAATGATTCGAAAGGTGCTTATCGTGTAGGGCTGAATGTGCCTGTTTCTATTACTATGAACAATTCCGGAAGCTGGACCTTATTGCCGGACGGAACAAAGGTTTGGAGATTAATTATTTCCGGAAAGGATGCCCTTGCACTTGGATTGTATTTTCAGGAAGCCGTTCATATTCCTGCAGGCGGGAAACTATTTGCTTACAACGAAAATGGAAAACAGGTTCTGGGAGCGTATACTTCGGCCACTGATGATTTCCAGGCAATGGAAATGGTACAGGGCGAAAAGTTGTACCTTGAATACAGTGCTCCGTCATGGGTGCAGGAGATTCCTGTCTTCACGATCAATGAGGTTGTTTACTTCTACCGTGGAGTGGAGGAACATGTGGGTGCATTCATCAGCGACGAAATCGTTCATGAAAAAGCCGGGACCTGCGAAGTCGATGTTGCCTGTTCGGAAGGAAACAATTGGGCAGACCAGATCAAGTCGGTTGTTCATTACACGTTTAATGACGGAACTTCAACTTATGTTTGTTCAGCTTCTACCATTAACAATACTTCAAATGACTGTAAACCGTATATTCTCACGGCATGGCATTGCGGAGAACGGGTAGCAGGTCAATCCATTGCAACCTGGGTTTGGTACTGGAAATATCAAAAAACAACCTGTGCTCCCGGCACGGGTAATTATACTGATCCTTCAAAAGGATCAAAAACAATGACCGGCGGAATCGTAAGAGCATCTTCAGAAAACGGAACCTTAAATAATCCTCCGGGGGCGTATGAGGTTGCGGGATCTGACTTCCACCTGGTAGAACTGAATGCACAGCCCCCAACTTCCTATGATGTATATTATGCCGGTTGGGACCGTACGAACACTGCTTCCGGAAGCGGGGTAGGAATTCATCATCCTGCGGGAAGTGCAAAGAAAATCTCCACTTACTCGGAAGCTCTTACTACAGAAACCTATAATGGCGGAGCTCCAAATGCACATTGGAAAGTATTCTGGGAAACAACTGCAAATGGTCACGGTGTTACGGAAGGGGGATCCTCCGGTTCACCCATCTTTAATAGCGCAGGAAGGATTGTCGGCCAGCTGTCAGGTGGTGCATCTGCTTGTACAGCCAATGGTGCAGGACAGGGAACAGGTCCGGATAAGCACGATTTGTATGGAAAATTCTATGTCGACTGGGACCAAAACGGTTCTACTGCAAATGCACAATTAAAACCCTGGCTGGATCCTACGAATACCGGATTAACATATCTTAATGGGTTGGCTACTCCATGTGTGATTACTCCCAATATGCCTGTTGCAGAATTTGTTGCGAATCCCACAACAGTAAGTGTCGGAGGAACATCACAGTTTACGGATCAATCTACCGGAAATCCTTCAAGCTGGTCCTGGGTAATCACTCCGGCAGTTGGGTGGAGCTACATTGGTGGAACGAATGCAAATTCGCAAAACCCGCAGGTTGTTTTCAACGTAGGCGGATATTACACGGTTGAGCTGACTGTTTCAAATTCAGCCGGATCGGACGTCGAATTGAAAACAGATTATATTTATGTAACAACGGCGACATCACCGTGTACTGCAACATCTGCTTATTGTGATGAATTCATCCACAAAGTAGTGCTTGAAACGATCAGCAATGAAACGGGTTGCACCAACTACACCAATTATGAGTTAAGCACTACCTTGATAAAAGGTCAAAACTATACGATCTCGATCATACCGCAAATTACGGGTGGACAACCCGGAAGTGCTTATGTGGGTGACGAAATTGCCGCCTGGATCGATTTCAACAGTGACTTTGACTTTGATGATGCAAATGAACGGATCGCATTCGTATCCATTACCACCGGCTCCTCTTTGGTTTTCAATTTTGCTGTTCCTTCCAATGCTGTTACCGGAATGGTTAAGATGCGTACGCGTATTGTCTTCAACCCGGAACAAGGAGGAGAAGGCCCGATACAACCTTGTGGAAACACTAATTATGGCGAAGTGGAGGATTACAATATCATTCTTTCGAATTCACTTGGTTTGGAGCAAAATCACCTGGATGCTGTTTCAATTTATCCGAATCCAGCGTTGGATGAGGTAAAAGTAGATCTTTCGGGGATAAATGGCGAAACCATCTC
Organism: uncultured Fluviicola sp.; assembly: GCA_965650615.1. Taxonomy (GTDB): domain Bacteria; phylum Bacteroidota; class Bacteroidia; order Flavobacteriales_D; family Crocinitomicaceae; genus Fluviicola. The sequence goes on from CBFGPJ010000018.1 coordinate 5,638, forward strand.
ACTTGAATTGCTGGATATGACCGGGAAAATAATTCAAACCCGGAATACAATTTCTGGAAATGTTACCGTTATTGACTTGAGCAACGTTGCTAAAGGCAGTTACCAGGTTCGGATCTCTGACGGAACTATTCAACGGATTGCGCGAATTGTAAAACTATAGATTGAAGAAACCAACAGTTATTGTCAGTGTTATCAATGATTTGAATACCGATCAGCGTGTTCACAAGGTTTGTTCGTTTATTGAAAGTCAGGGCTACGATGTATTGCTGGTAGGACGGACGCTTAAATCCAGTCAAAAAATGGAATACCGGAGTTACCGTACCAAACGCTTCCGGATGTTTTTTGAAAAGGGTGCACTATTTTATGCCTGGTTCAATTTTCGTTTGTTTTGGTTCCTCTTGTTCCATTCCTCAAACATCCTGGTCGCAAATGACCTGGATACTTTGCTTCCGAATTACCTGGTTTCGAAACTGAAAAGAAAAAGGCTGGTGTACGATTCACATGAGTACTTTACGGAGGTCCCTGAGTTGACCAGCCGACCGAAAATAAAAGCAGTATGGGAACGTATTGAACGCTTTATTTTCCCTAAACTCCAATTCGTCAGCACCGTTAATCAGTCCATTGCCGATAAATACCGGGAAAAGTACGGTGTTACACTCAAAGTGGTCCGGAATGTCTCTCCGCTTTGGAATCCGTCCCACATTCGTTCAAAACAGGAATTGGGAATCCCGGAAGGAAAACACATCCTGATTATGCAAGGTGCAGGATTGAATGTCGACAGAGGTGTTGAAGAAGCAATCCGGATGATGCCTTTTCTGGAAAATACGGTGTTGATAATCGTAGGGAATGGCGATATTATCCCGGAAATGAAAAAATTAGTAGCATGTGAGAAGTGGCAGGATCGGGTTCTTTTCTTTGGAAAACGACCCTATGCAGAATTGCTGCAATTCACCCAACAGGCAGAGCTGGGTTTAAGTTTCGACCAGCCGACGAACCCGAATTACTTGTTTTCATTACCCAATAAAATCTTTGATTACATCCATACTTACACTCCAATTATTTGCTCCGATTTGGTAGAAGTTTCGAAATTGGTAAAAGGCTATAATGTAGGAGAAATTGTTACGGATTTTGAACCGCAGCAACTTGCCCGGCAGATTCAATCGGTTCTTGACAATGCCGAATTGAGGGAACTTTGGAAAAACAATTGTAAAATTGCCGCAAGTAAAGAAAATTGGGATGTTGAAGTCCGGCAATTAAACGAATTCTATCCGAAAGTCCATGAATAAGTCCATCCACGTAGTTTCTTTTGATGTCCCGTTTCCTCCCGATTACGGAGGTGTACTGGATGTCTGGCTCAGGGCAAAAGGATTAAAAAAATTGGGATATTCCGTCATTCTCCATTGCTATGAATATGGAAGGGGAAGAAACCACGACTTTTCTGAAATTGCAGATAAAATATACTATTACGACCGCAAAAACGGAGTAAAATCTGCGATTTCGAACCTTCCTTATATCGTAAAAAGCAGGAATTCAGAAGAATTGCTGGTACGTTTACTTGCGGATGATTTTCCGGTTTTACTGGAAGGTCAGCATTGCACCTTTTGGGTTCGTGAACTGATCAGAAATAACCAAAAAGTGGCTGTTCGCATGCACAATATCGAATGGCAATATTACCGCGATCTGGCAAAGGACGCCAAAACCACTTCCGAACGTTTGTTCTTCAGTTTGGAAGCACGCAAATTGAGAAAACATGAATCCCAATTGAAGCAAGTCCCTCTTTTGTGTATTTCGAAGAGTGATCAGGAATACTATCGGAATTTGGGTTTTCAAACTACCTATCTTCCGGTTACCATCAACCCGGATTTGGTTTTATCTCCACTGGAAGGAGCACCTTTTGCATTGTATCATGGGAATTTAGCTGTTCCGGAAAATCGGGAAGCAATTGAGAGACTGATCCAGGAAAATAGGCGACAAAAGTTTGATCTTCCGGTGGTGATTGCAGGTAAAAATCCTGGAACTGCTCTTGTGAAGAAAATTGAGGCACAAGGATGGACCTGTGTCGCGAATCCGAGTGATCCGGAATTGAATGATCTGATGCGAAGCTGTACCCTGCACCTATTAATTGGGTTTAAATCAAGCGGCATCAAATTGAAAGTGATCCGTGCCTTACTCACCCAAAAACCATGTATTGCAACGAAGGAAATGACCGGAACTTCGGGTTTGGAAAACTATTGCAAACTATGGGACCCGGTTTCGCCATTGGCAGATACCATCCAAAAGGTAGCAAGAGAAAATCAACCGGGATCAAATCGCATAGAAGAACTGGAAACAGCATTTGGAATTGAAAAGCTGGAGGTTGCTTTGGAAGAGATTGGGTTTTGATTTAATCAGCTATTTTACTTAAATAGTTGTATTATTGAAATTTCAAATCTCGGAAATATTCTTCCTGAAGATTAAAAAAGTGCGGGACTCTCTTTATTCACAAGGTTGACGTAATTCCGCAATATTACGTCATCCCCTGTCTCAATATTGAATTCCTATCTCATTCCTGCTAACGGCTTCTTCGCCACTTTTACACGAAGGTTTGTTGTGACTTCGTTTTCCGCAGCAGCCGACTATTACTTGTCCTTCGTTACTTCGCACTAATCCGTCAGCTGACGGATCGTAACTCAGTCTTCAAAAGCGATAGCTTTTTCTTATATTTACACCGTTTTTTAACTGTTCTCAACAGAACAATCGATTTATCAGATGAAATACGAATTTACTTCCGAGTTTGCGGCTCAAATGGATGCTTCAGACCCATTAAAGTCTTACAGAGATCGCTTCCTTTTTCCAACTTTCACCAAAAATTCCGTGAGATATTTCACCGGAAACTCATTGGGTTTACAACCGAAATCTACGAAAGAGAAAGTAAACCTGGAATTGGATGATTGGGCGAAATGGGGAGTAGAAGGTCATTTTCTGGGAACAAACCCCTGGTATAAGTACCATGAATTTTTGACCGATGCTTCCGCAAGAATCGTTGGGGCATTACCAAAAGAAGTCGTGGTAACACATTCGCTAACAACAAACCTCCATTTGTTGATGGTCTCTTTCTATCAGCCAAAAGGAAACAGAACTAAAATTTTGTGTGAAGCAAAAGCATTTCCAAGCGATTTGTATGCATTGGAATCCCAGGTACGTTTTCATGGCCTGGATCCCGAAACGGATTTGGTAGGAATGAGCCCGAGAGAAGGAGAACACACATTGAGAGACGAAGATATTTTGGCTAAAATTCTTGAGTTGGGTGATTCTTTGGCTTTGGTGATGTTTGGCGGAGTGAATTACTACACGGGCCAATTGCTGGATATGGAAGGGATTACCAAAGCAGGAAAAGGAGTAGGAGCAATAGTAGGTTTTGATTTGGCCCATGCTGCAGGAAATATTCCGGTTAAACTGCACGATTGGGGAGTTGATTTTGCTGCCTGGTGCTCTTACAAGTATTTGAATTCAAGCCCAGGAGGAGTTTCCGGTATGTTTGTTCATGAAAAACATGCAAAGAATGCTTCACTTCCGCGTTTTGCAGGATGGTGGGGATACGATAAAAGCACACGCTTTCAAATGAAACCAGGTTTTGTTCCGATGGAAGGAGCGGAAGGCTGGCAGTTAAGCAATGCACCCGTTTTGGGAATGGCAGCGCATTGGGCATCCCTGGAAATTTTTGATGAGGTGGGAATGGACAAACTCAAAGCAAAAAGTGAGTTGTTGACAGGTTACCTGGAATTCATTTTGGATGGCTTGTCAGAAAAATATGCGGATAAATGCCGGTTTGAAATCATTACACCCAAAGAACCGAAACGCAGAGGAGCTCAACTCTCAATTCTTGTTCATGGGAAGGGAAAACAAATCTTTGATGCAATTTCTGAAAAAGGAGTCGTTGCAGATTGGAGAGAACCGAATGTAATTCGTGTGGCTCCGGTTCCATTATACAACTCGTTTGAGGATGTTTATTTCCTTGGCAAGTATTTGGAAGAAGCGATCATAGAGCAGTAAACGAGGCTATTAACCACAATGGCATTTAAAAAATCTCCCACAGAGGACGCAGAAGAACGCAGATTTACTATGTGCTCCATGTGGTAAATGAAATAAATATGAAGAAAATTGCAGTAGTAGGAGCGGGACTTGTAGGAAGTTTACAAGCCATTTTACTGGCACAGAAAGGATACCAGGTTTCAGTTTTTGAACGAAGACCCGATTTGAGAAAAGCAACTTTGATAGGCGGAAAATCAATCAATCTGGCACTTTCGGACCGTGGCTGGAAAGCCCTTGAAATTGCCGGAATTGCTGAGGATATCCGTAAGATTGCAATCCCAATGTACAACCGCTGTATGCATGCGTTGGACGGGACCTTGACTTATCAGCCTTATGGAGTAAATAATGAAGCGATCTATTCAGTCTCGCGTGGTGGTTTGAACCAGAAATTGATGAATCTGGCAGACAACTACCCGAACATTGAATACTTCTTTGATCGCAAATGTTTGGATGTCAACCTGAAAGCAAATACGCTTTCATTTCAAAACGAACAAACAAAACAGGTCGAACACGTTGAATCTGATAAGATTTTCGCTACGGATGGGGCTTATTCTGCGGTTCGTATGCGCATGCAGAAATCCATGACTTTCGATTATTCTCAAAAATATTTGGATCACGGCTATAAGGAACTGGTAATTCCGGCGAATGAAGACGGAAGCCATAAATTAGATAAAAACTGCCTGCATATTTGGCCAAGAGGTGAATTCATGATGATCGCATTGGCGAACCTGGACGGAAGTTTTACCTGTACGTTGTTCTTCCCGATGGAAGGGGAAACTTCGTTTGCAACCCTTCAAACACGTGAACAGGTGGCTGCATTTTTTGACAAGACTTTCCCGGATGCAGTACAGATGATGCCGACTTTATTGGATGACTATTTCGAAAATCCTACAAGTTCTTTAATCATGGTTCGCTGCGAGCCATGGAATTATAAAGACAATATTGTTTTGCTTGGAGATGCGGCACATGCGATCGTTCCATTCTATGGACAAGGAATGAATTGTGGATTTGAGGATTGCACGGTTTTCAATGAGATGTATGATCAAAGTAATGGCGACTGGACAGGATTGTTGAGCCGTTTTTCAGATCAACGTGTTCCGGATGCGAATGCAATTTTGGATTTGGCGCTGGATAATTACGTGGAAATGCGCGATAAAACCGCAGATCCTGAATTTTTATTGCAGAAAAAGATCGAAGGGAAGTTTTCCCGTTTATATCCTGATAAATGGACTCCGCTTTATTCACAAGTCACTTTCAGCAACACGCGGTACAGCGATGCACTGAGAAACGGTAGAAAGCAGGATGCCTTAATGCAGCAAATTCTGAAGATCGAAAACATTCATGAAAAATGGGATGAACCCTTCGTTATGGAAAAAATGTTGGAACTTATTTCGTAACTATTTACGAAACTTGTCATATTTATAAAAAAATTCGATCATGAGATTTGTCCTTGCAATTGTTTGTTTCACCCTGGCCGGAACATCGTTCGCGCAATCCCGGAATTTAAGAGGGAAAAGCCGGAAGGATTTTTTTGGCGGAGCACGTGATTACCGTCAATTGACAAAGGATGGGATCCAGATTTCTTTGGGACCGAATTTCACGTTTACCAATCCGAAAATTACAGAATACTCCGGAACGGATGCAACTGGTCGTCCGGTTACCGCTGCAGTTGACCCAATCGGGAAACCCGGTGCATTTATTGAAATAGGTGCTGCACATTATCGTTTGAAAAAATCCCGTGTGTTAGACGCATGGTATAAAAAACGCGGAGATAAAGGAGAAATAAAATGGATCGGGGCAAACTTGTTTCACCGCCTGGATTGGGGTTTGGGATTTAATTATATCGGGGGTAGTGAGCGCACGCGTTTTGAATTAGTTGATCCGTCGGGAGCTTCCTCATTTGACGAAAGTACCGGTTCATTTTACAATGGATATCTGACAGCTCGTGTCACCATTGACCGTTTTACCAAGATTGCAGACGGATGGCACCTGGAAACAGGATTGGGATTTAATTTCCTGTTCAATGCGCTTCCTGCACCAAAAGCACCATATGTTCCAACTGTTGCACCTGTCAAATTCCAACAGGATTTCATGGCACAATTTCACTTGCATTTAGGATTTACAAGAACCATTCGTCGCGGGGATTATTTGACGCTTGGTTTTTTGGTTCCGGCAATTGGAATTTATGAACCGAATCACGCCCGCCCGACCATTCAGTGGTTTTCGAGCAATTACTGGCCGGTTCAATTCCAGATTCGTTGGATCCATCACTTCACGAAGAAATCGAATGGCTGTAACACGGGAACACCGGAAGACCGGAAAAGAAACGACGAATACATGCAAAACCGATAAATAAACCAATCCATGAGAAGATTTTACTACTTGAGTTCTTGTGATACCTGTCAGAAGATCCTGAAAACTTTGAATCTGCCGAAAGATGTTGAATTGATTGATATCAAACAAACGAATATCGATGCAGAAACATTGGATTGGTTGAAGGAAAAGGTAGGTTCCTATGAAGGGATGTTTTCAAAACGGGCATTGAAGTTCCGTTCTTTGGGATTGCATGAGATGAACCTGACAGAAGCAGATTATCGCAAATACATGTTGGAAGAATATACTTTTTTGAAGCGTCCTTTTGTGATTTATGACGATAATATCTGGATCGGGAATGCCAGGAAGGAGGTGGAATCTGCTCAGGCTTTTTTTGCGCAAAATAAGTAAGGGGCTACTTATAAACAAGTTAACTAAATGGTTTACACTAAATTAGTTAACACCAATAGAAATCAGCGGATTCATCAAAGTTTGTTAACGATTTAGTTAACTCGTTAATTACAAATTAGTAGTATTCCGGATATCAAAAGAAACGCAGTCTGCTGTCCAAAACGGATTTTCGATAATCATCCAGCTTTTCATCCTTGTTTCGCTGAATAAATCGACGGATGAACTTTTGTGTTCCCTTACCCATTTTGAAATCCAGCTCATCCCCGAAGATCGGAACGATACTCAGGAACTGAATAGTTTTGCCCTGAATAGAAACAGGAGCAAGCTCTTTTTGAAGTAAAATCGGATCGAGGAAGATGAAGTATTCCTGTTTCATCAGATCGGAAATCGGAACTTCCGGGTTACCTGTTGGAATAGTATGTCCCGGACCAAACCAGGTGTTTTTATCTCGTACAAATCGCTCCAGTTTATAAAGCCAGGTGTAAATCCAGGAAGAATTCGGGTTGGAATAATCCTCAAAATCCCAGTAAGTGGGCAAGCAAAAATAGATCTCGTTATATTCTCTTCCGATCCATTTATCCAGTACCGGCATTTTATATTCCGAAAGGGAAGCAGTCATAACCACTGTTACGGGAACATCCAGTTCCAGGAATAAAACGATTAATTCCTGTTCATTATGCAAAGGATTTTGGATTGATTTTACACGATGAGCCCCAAAACGATTTTCAAATGCCTTTAATAGTTCCATGAGGACAAATATAGTGTATCCGTCTTGCTTTCTTTACAAATGTTCCGGAAGTATCTGTAATAAAAAAGGGGCCGAAGCCCCTCATTGGTTATTGGTTTATATTGTTACTTCGCTTTAAAGAAATGATCGATTTCAGAAATGCGCATCGTCATATCATCTCCTTCAACTTTTGAGATGTTGAAAATGATAGACTTCTTTTGGTTGGGACCGTAAAATAAAAATAAATCAATTTTATCATCGTATTGGGTACTTAGCCATTTCCCCTCCATTTCGATGAAATCTGTCATATTGTTCTGATCGTACCAGCGGCCTTTAAAGGTTTCGTCATCTTTCAGATCAAAATAAATATTGTTGACTCCAAGTATCTTGTCCTTATCAGGACCGAAACCATCTACCTTAACAAGTGTCCATTTTTTGACAAGCCGGTCATCTATGTTAGAGTTTGAACAAGCAGAAAGGACTAAGAAAAGTAGTCCGAATAGTAAGTAAGTAAAACGAATCTTCATAATAAATTAAGTCGGGGTGCTTGGGTAAAACTAAGCTTTCTCGATAGAGTACCAACTACTTTTTCTGGAGATTGTATTTAAGCAAATTTTGAGTGAGCAATTGTCGAATTTGACTGTGCAAATTACTTATGCTCTCCTAGCATTTCTACCAATTCTATAGAATTTCTTTCAGTGAGTTCCAAAAAACAGCATCAGATAAAACAGCTCCTTGCTCTATTAGCTGGTGAATTTCCATCTCTCTTGAATTCGTATAGTTTTTCTTGCTGGTGAAAAAAGAGAGTTTATCGGGAGTTTTGGTTAATGCTTCATGAATTCCATCTGCAGAGGAAAGATCAACAAGGGTGTCGGGCTTTTTCTGGATTGCTATCAATTCCTGTTCCTGTTCACCGAAATGAAATACAATGCAGGAACCGGGTGTACGGTGCTCCAGGAATTTTACTTTTTCATATACGGTCTGCAGAACCTGATCAGAGAATAGCTCAATCAATTCCAACGCC
>CBFGPJ010000019.1:0-13993 GCA_965650615.1 uncultured Fluviicola sp.
CCAGCTATATTACCAATTTGTAATGAAAATTAATTAACCAAGAAATGAACAGGGTAATTACGAATTGCGAATTACGAATGCTGGTAGGGGCGAAAAATTTTTCGCCCCTACCAAATTAAAACGCTTCGTCTGCATCGACCAGGTATCGTTCCTTAATGATATTGCAGTGATGAATGGTGTGTCCAACGATCATCCAGCCCAGATTGCGCGGAGTGTTCGGTGAGTTGTTTGCAGTCCCGATCGAATCCAGCATAGCACTTGTCATTCCTTTGAATAATGAAATCGTTGCTTTACGTACATCGATGAATTCGGACCTTAAATCCTCCAATGTACGCTGATCCGTATTATTGTGTTGCGCATACCAGCCTTCATCAAATCCATCCAAAGCCGTTTTATCTTTTCGTGAAAAACGCAATGCACGGTATTGAAAAATACGTTCTGCTTCTATAAAATGGAGGAGTACACCTTTTAGCGTCCATTTTTCATCTGCATATTGAAAATCTGCTTTTGCCCGGGGAAGATCTGTGATAAATGCAGCAGTTTCCTCCAAATCTTTCTCCAGTGCAAGGATCAGATCATCCTGCCCCAAAGTGCGGTCGAAATAATATTTTGCGTAAGCCGGTGCAAACTCGGGGTTTGGTCTTCCAATGAAATGATTAGCCATAATCAGCAGTTTTGTTTCACATGTTCAAATTCCGATAACTATCGGGATCAAAATTCAAAGTTGACATTAAAACGCCTTGAACCTTTTTGAACGGTCTATTTTAAAGATTTTTATCCAATAAATATACGAAAGAAGCCATGCTTGCACAACCCAATTCGAGTTCACGCTTGTTTACGCTTTCAAAAACATCGCTTGCCGCATGGTGAAAGTCAAAATAACGCTGTGAATCCGGAACAAAGCCAAAAAGAGGAATTCCTTCGTAAGCCGATTTTAAAGGGCTGATATCCACTCCGCCGTATCCAGCTTCGAAATGATGTAAATCGTAAGGTGCAAGAACGGATGCAAAACTTTTGATCAGTTGAACGTAGGATTCTTTTCCGTCACATTCGAAACCATCGGGACTAAAACCACCGCGATCACTTTCCACCGCAGCAATTTGTTTTTGGTTTTCTTTTTTTGCCCAGGTTGCATATGCGTGCCCGCCTTTATTTCCGTTTTCCTCATTCATAAAGAAAACCACGCGTATAGTATGTTTCGGTTTAATACCTGAAACTTTCAAAATGCGTAATGCTTCCAGGCAATGAATGATCCCTGCTCCGTCGTCGTGAGCTCCTTCACCGGCATCCCACGAATCCAGATGTCCGCCGATGGTAATGATCTCATTCGGTTTTTCAGTTCCGGTTAATTCTCCCATTACATTAAAAGAAGGTTCATCCGGGAAATCACGGCAATCCATTTCCATGATCAGGCTTACTTTTCCTTTTTCCAATGCTCTTGACAGTTCATTGGAAGAAATCGTGGAAAGTGCTCCGGCCGGAATTTTAGAAACACTCTCTTCATAATACATGGAACCCGTATGTGGAAAATGATCTTCCGGTAAAGCCAGTGAGCGAATAACGACTGCTACTGCTCCGAGTTTCGCGCTTTCAACGGCGCCTTGTCCACGAATACCGTAGCAACCTCCGTAAGCTTTGAAAGTAACGATGTCTGCCGGATTCATAGGCTGATTCAGAAATACTATTTTTCCCTGTACACTTGCTTTCGGAGCTTTTTTCAAGTCATCCAATGATTTGAATTCGATCACTTCTGCTTTCAGTGTTCCGTTCGTTCCGATTGAACCGCCTAATGCCAATATGTCAACCGGAGTAACTTCTCCGTTACCGATCTGGATCCAGGCAACTTCTTTGTTTCCTCTTTCCCAGTGCGGTACCATGACCGGTTGCAGGTATATTTTATCGAATCCGTAGGTTTCCATTTTTCGTTTTCCCCATTCAACAGCCATTTGGGCCTGTGCAGAACCGGAAAGCCGTGCCCCGATCCCTTTACATAAAGAGCGCAGGTCTTCGTAGGATTTTCCACGAATCAGGGCTTCGTCGAAGAATTTGCGGATAATCGTTGAATCGTTTTGGCTGAAAACCGGGTTTAAACTGAGTAGGACTGAGATGAAAAATAGTTTGCGAAACGGCATATTTTTAATTATTATAATTGCGAATTGCGTCCGTCAGCTGACGGAGCGAATTGCGAATATATTGATATTAGGTAACAGAAGGATTTATTTCGAAACTATTTTAATCTGTTTTGGGTTGTTTTGATAATTGAGGTGAGAATTCTCATTAACTCATCGCATAATTTGATCAATTTTAACGCTGTATCCTGAGATAAAAAATCAGTTGCTTCAAGAAGATTCAACCAGTAAAGTGTTTCATTTGCTTCTTTCCTTGAAATTTGAAGTTTATGAATGAAATCTTTGGTAGACTGGCCGTGAACTGCTTCCGAAATATTTGCTCCAATGGAAGTCCCTGAGCGTAAAAGTTGTTTGGAAAGAACGAATTCTTTTTTTTCAAATGCTAGCTGTTTGTAGGTGTCGACAATTTTAATTGCAAATTCAAAGCTCTTTTTTTCAATAATATTTTCTGACATGCGAATTTTGTTTCTTACTTAAGATAATAAAAATTAGGATTTGATATTCAGTGTTTTAATAAGAAAAATCAATCATTCGAAATTCGCAATTCTGAATTCGTAATTATAAAGTATCTTTGCAAAAATTTTTTTTATGGCATTGAAATGCGGAATAGTTGGTTTGCCGAATGTGGGTAAGTCGACTTTGTTTAATTGTTTATCTAACGCTAAAGCGCAATCTGCGAATTTTCCTTTCTGTACAATCGAACCGAACGTTGGAACGATCTCTGTTCCTGATCCGCGTTTGGAGAAGCTGGAATCCATGGTGAATCCGGAGAGAGTTGTTCCGACAACGATGGAAATTGTGGATATCGCCGGTTTGGTGAAAGGAGCTTCAAAAGGTGAAGGTTTGGGTAATCAATTCCTGGCAAACATCCGTGAAACCGATGCTATCCTGCACGTACTGCGTTGTTTTGAGGATGGGAATATTATTCACGTTGACGGACGCGTAGACCCTGTAAGTGATAAAGAGATTATCGATATCGAATTGCAGTTGAAGGATTTGGAATCAATTGAAAAACGCATTCAGTCTTTGGCTCGTTCGTTGAAGTCTGGTGATAAAGAAGTTGTGAAAGAAAATGATCTGGCAGTTGCGATCAAAGCTACTTTGGAACAGGGGAAATCTGTTCGTTCTATGAACTTTGATGAAAAGGAACGCGAAATTGTTCAGAAATTCCAGTTGATTACTTCGAAACCGGTAATGTATGTTTGCAACGTGGAGGAATCTTCTGTGAAGACAGGAAATGCACATGTTGAAGCAGTCCGTGAAGCAGTGAAAGATGAGAACGCACAGATACTGATCGTAGGAGCAAAAATTGAAGCGGATATTGCGGAATTGGAAACGTATGAAGAGCGTCAGATGTTCCTTGAGGAACTTGGTTTGGAAGAGCCGGGGGTGAACCGCTTGATCCGTTCGGCATATGCTTTATTGAATCTGCAAACGTATTTTACGGCAGGAGTGAAGGAAGTTCGTGCATGGACAGTTCCTGTTGGTGCAACTGCTCCGCAAGCTGCAGGAGTGATCCATACGGATTTCGAAAAAGGATTCATTCGTGCAGAAGTAATGAAATATGACGATTACACGACTTTAGGTTCCGAAGCGGCAGTGAAAGAAGCAGGGAAGTTTAAAGTAGAAGGAAAAGAATATATCGTGCAGGATGGTGACATTATGCATTTCAGATTTAACGTATAAATTTGAATAAACTATTTGAAAGTCCTTCCGCGATTGCGGAGGGACTTTTTGTTTATACTCGTTTACAAGGTTTAGATCCTGTTAGCCCAATTTTCCATCGAATCTTTTTGCCAGAAAGATGGGAAGAACCGGCGTTGCTGGAAGGCGGGATTAAGGTACTTTTTCCATTCACTTCCACCGGTAGCGGCCTTATTTTCGCCTTTGCTGTCCAGGTAATGTGCTGCAGTTTCCAGATGCACGTTCGGCCATTGGAAATTGTATAGAAAGTCAAATTGTTTTGCTGCGTGGATCAATGCATCAGACGGATCCGGAATTGCAAGCAATTTTTCTTCCAGGGTTTTTCCCTGAACTTTTCGGGCAAGCAGGATCAAATCTTCCTGGTATTTTTCCTCAAATTGCAGAAGCGTTTGTGATTTTCCGCTTGTGCCTGGTTTTTTGCCTGCTTGTTTCCAGTATAACTCTTCAAAAAGTGCTTCATTGATCTCCGGATTGTCGGCCCCGTTTTTATCAGACAACAGGTTTTTGATCCTTGTAGAATAAAGTTCGATCGCCCTGAACTGGAAAGATTGAAAGCCACTTGCCGGAGTTAAGGAGCTCCGGAACTGGTTGTAATTATCGTAATCCATTCCGTGTTTCATGACATCAAACGAGTTGGTGAGGATCTCGGTATACTTGATCAAGCGATTCAATTTATCCAGGACAATCTTTTGAGGTAATTCTTCGTGAACAATCTGTTTGAGTTCATGGATCATCATCTTAAAAAACAGTTCGGTAACCTGGTGATACATGATGAAGATCTCTTCATCTTTGAAGTTTGTTCTTGGTTTCTGCAGGGAATTGAGCGTTTCTACCTCTATATAATCCCAATAGGATAGGGGCTTACTGTAAAATAATCCCTTCAGATATGTTTCCGGATTTTCTCCCTGGTTTACATATTTTTCATCTAATTTTTCCAGGATGGTTTTATGGTCCATATTTCGTTGTTTAAATGAGTAATTATTGGTTGCTGTTTAATCCGAACTGTTCGATCTTTGTTTGGAAAACCCATCGGATCTTTTCAGCCCGCATAGTTGCTTCAGTTACTTTTTCTCCTGTGAAATGCTGATTCGCAGTTTCATGGAACAGACGAAGCCATTCCGAAAAATGTTCTTCCGTAAGCGGTAATTGGAGGTGGTGCATAAGCGGATTGCCTTGATAGGTAATTTCTCCGAGTAAAAGCGTTTGCCAGAAACGGTACATCTTATCCAGGTGTGCAGGCCATTGTTCGTCGCTGATCTTATCCCGGAAAATGGGATTTAAAAGTTCATTTTCTCTTACTTTGGAATAGAAGGAATCAACGAGCAATTTGATATCCTCCAGTTCCAGGATGTCGTGTTTTTGTGTTGGTTTCATTGGATGAAAAAGTTCATGATTAAAATTCCCAGGTTGACGATTACACTTAAATAGAAGAGGATCAAACACCATTTAGCAGAAACCTGGGCGATGAATGCACCGTTTGAAGCCATGGTAATATTGGCACAAATTGCCAGCAGCACATAGCTTTGGGTTTTGAGTGAATACATGGCTGCGATGGAACCGAAACAGCTTTGAGCTGTCAAGAGAGCTGCCATTGCTCCGAATCTGGATCTTTCAAAACTTGCGACCTGTTTTTGGAACCAATTCAAATTCGTTTTTGAAATTTCAGAAGCTTTCATTTTATTTGTTTTTATAAGATATTAAGACCTTTTTATCTTTTATTAGTTTAATTTTTTTTTCAATGTTTCAGGAAGGACAGACCGTTGTTCAAACCGTTCGCAAGTTCCTCAATCGTTGTTGTTTCCAGCATTTGCTTCAGATCATCCCTGATCTTCATGAATTTATTGTGCAATGGACATGGTTTCAAGTTATTGCATTCTTTCAAACCTAAACCGCAACCTTCGTACAAACCATTTCCGTCTATCGCAAAAACAATGTCACTTAGTTTGATGGATTCACGTTTTTCTTTTTCAATTTCAAATCCACCCGACGGACCTTTTGTCGATTTCAGGATCCCGTTTTTGGAAAGGACCTGCAAAATTTTGGCAGTAAAAGCTTCAGGAGAATCAATGGCTTTCGAAATATCCTTCAAGCTGATCCGGTTATTTAGCTGAGACTGATAAGCGATGTGTAATGTCGCTCTGATGCCGTATTCACAGGTTTTTGAAAACATTGTTCTTAATTCGTACAACAAAGATAAGGAAACTGCTTAATAAAGGAGTTTTTTATCCGAAATATTTTACGCATTTCCCAAAATCCCTTCTTGTTCTGAATGAGATCAGTTCGTTATTTAGCGGATGTCTTTTTTTCTATTATTTGTTTCAACCTTCTGAATACATAAATTAAACTGTAACAAAGAGTAATTGAAACAATATGAAAAAGAGTGCCTTCATCATCTGAGGGTATAATCAAATAACAAATAATGCTAATTAGGATTGCTGTTACAAAACCGATTAAAGCAAAAATTAAATAGTCTCTAAATTTTGCTTTAGGATGGATTACATTCAGAATGTAGTAGATCATATTCAGACAGACGATCGATTCCAACCGAAGGATATATCCGTCGTCTTTACCGGAATAGAATCTAAGGTCGTAATTTTTAATACCGCGGTCGATATAGATTATGACAAGTGCTGTAAAGATCAGAAAAAGTAAAATCAAAACTGTTTTTAGTTTCATGGGAATCAAGTTGAATATAATAGTAAGTAATTTAAACCAACAAAAAGCACCAGTATATGACTGATGCTTTTTGTTCGTAAATATTTTCAATCTAAAACGGATTATCTCCAGCCACCTCCCAAGGCCTGGTAAACACTTACCATATTGTACAATTGTTCCTGTTTGATCTCGATCAGGTCGAATTTGGCTTCAATGGCATCGCGCTGTGTCATTAAGACTTCCATGTAATCTGCTTTTGCCGATTTGAATAAATTGGTCGAAATGGTGATCGATTGCGTCAATGCATCCACTTGTTTCTGCTTCAGCTCATAACTGTTCTTCAGATTTTGGACCTTTGTTACCCGATTCGCGACTTCAATGTAAGATTTCAGGATTGTTTGTTCATAACTGTAAACGGCCTGGATCTGTTTTGCATTTGCAGAAGCATATTTTGCTTTGAGTGCATTTCTGTTGATCAGTGGAGCAACCAAATCACCTGCAATATTGTAAAGCAAGGATTGCGGAGATGTGATCAAATACTTTGCATTGAAAGCCTGATAGCCAACTCCTGCAGTGATGCGCAAAGAAGGGTAGAAGTTTGCGCGGGCAACTTTTACATCCAGTTTGGACGCTGCAAGGTTTAATTCCGCCTGGCGAATATCCGGACGGTTTTGCAACAATTGAGAAGGAACTCCATTGTAAATGGTATCCGGGACCATTTGCTGAAATGCCGCGGAATTCCGCTGAACCGGTTGTGGAAAGCGCCCTGCCAAAAAGTTGATCCGGTTTTCCGCTTCGATGATCTGCTGCTGGATATAAAACAAATGACTTTGATTTTTGTAAACTTCCGCTTCAAACTTTTTCACCGCCAATTCGGTTACTTCACCGGCAATTTTCTGAAGTTTCACAATTTCCAGTGCATTTTTCTGGATCTCTAAGTTTTGTTTCAAAATTTCGAGCTTGTTGTCATAAGCCATCAATTCGTAATACGATTCGGAGATCTCCGCTACCAGGTTTGTTACCATGAAGTTTTTTCCTTCAACACTTGCCAGGTATCTCGCAGCTGCAGCATCTCTGCCGTTCCGTAATTTACGCCAGATGTCGATTTCCCAGGAAGCGTTTACTCCTATGGCAAAATTTCCAAGTGGATCTGGGAAAGCTTTTCCGTCCCGGATCGGAAGGTTTTTTTCAACTGCTCCGTCTCGGGTATATTCTCCAACTTTTTCTACTCCGGCTCCGGCTGAAACACCTGCAGAAGGTAAGTATTCACCTTTTTTTGCCCTTACTTCTGCTTTGGCAACGTTGATTTCCTGCATCGTGATATTCAGCTCCTGGTTGTTTTTCAATGCAGTATCGATCAGTGCAACTAGGTATTGGTCCTTGAAGAAATCCTTCCACTTGATATCAGCGGTGTTTGTGGTGTCCTTTGAACTTTGATAAGTCTCAGGAGTGTATTTGTTTTCCGTCTTGAAAGCTATTTTCAGGTCTTTACAGGCCGTCACGGTAACTGCCAATGCAGCAATAATTACCAGGCTTCCGATTCTATTTTTAGTGCGCATTGTCTTCAGTTTCATCTGTTGTTGGAAAATTGTCTATTGCATGAACAAAGTCTTCGGTTAATGAACTTTCATCTTCACCCTTGATCAGTTTACGGCCATCAGCCAGCGTACCGAAAATGTAGTACAGTCCCGGAATAACAATTACCCCGAAAATAGTTCCGAAGAGCATTCCTCCCAGTGCACAGGCACCGATTGTTCTGTTCCCGATAGCTCCCGGACCAGTTGCGATTACAAGTGGGATCAATCCGGCAATGAAGGCAAAGGAAGTCATCAGGATCGGACGGAAACGTACTTTTGCGCCTTCAATTGCAGAAGCAAGTACTGTTGCACCTTCGTGATGTTTTTGCATGGCAAATTCCACGATCAAAACAGCATTTTTCCCTAAGAGTCCCACAAGCATGACTAATCCAACCTGCGCATAAATGTTGTTTTCCAATCCCATGAGTTGAAGGAGGAAGAACGACCCGAATATTCCGGCAGGAAGTGAAAGGATTACTGCCAATGGAATGATGAAGCTTTCGTATTGTGCTGCCAGAACAAAGTATACGAAGATCAATACGACAATGAAAATGTATAGTGCCTCATTTCCACGCATAGTTTCATCTTTGGAAAGTCCTCCCCAGTCGATGTCATAACCTCTTGGCAATACTTCTTTCGCAACTTCCTGTGCAGCTTTAATTGCTTCACCTGAACTGTACCCTTTTGCCGCAGAACCACGAATAGACGCTGTGGTATACATGTTGTAGCGGTTGATCTCATTCGCTCCCTGGGATTTCACGATCTTCATGAAAGAAGAGAATGGCACCATTTCACCACGGTCGTTTTTCACATATAATTTCATGATATCTTCAGGTAATCTTCTGTACTCCGGTGATGCCTGGACAAATACTTTAAAGAAACGCTGGTATTTAATGAAACCAAGTTCGTAGGTACTGCCGATCAAAACGGAGAGCGTGTTCATCGCATTCCCGATAGAAACTCCTTTTTGCATGGCCAGATCGTTATTGATCTGGAGTTCGTATTGCGGATAGTTTGCACTGTAGAAGGTAAACAAGCCGGTAATTTCTTTGCGTTTACGTAATGCATTCATAAATTCCGTGTTTACGCGTTCCAACTCCAGGTAATCACCGGTATTGGTTTTATCCAGTAACTGAAGCGAAAAACCTCCCGCTGCCCCATAACCCGGAACTGCCGGCGGATCAAAGAACTCGATCGTTGCTCCCGGAATCACTTTCGCCTTTTCCTCCAGTTCGTAAATGATCTCCTGCACATTGTGTTTTCTTTCCGACCACGGATCCAGGTTGATCAAGCACGTTCCGGCATTGGAACCACGACCCTCGGTCAAAACTTCGTATCCGGCCAAAGCTGAAACTGATTTGATTCCGTCTACTTTTTCGGCAATTGCCTGAAGCTTACGCGCAATATCGTTCGTCCGTTCCAAAGTTGATCCCGGAGGAGTCTGGATAATGGCGTAGATCATTCCCTGGTCTTCACTCGGGATGAAACCGGAAGGCAGTTTTTCACTCAATCCGAAAATTCCCAAACCGAATGCAATCAGGATCACTGCGGTTATCAATCGCCGGTTCACAATTTTATTCAAAAGCCCTACATATCTGCCGGTCAATTTTTCAAAACCTCTATTGAACCAGTTTAAAAAGCGATTGATCGGTGTTTTTCTTCTTGGTTTTCCATGATTGTTTTTCAATAACATGGCACAAAGAACAGGTGTTAAGGTTAGAGCCACCAATCCGGAAAGGACAATGGAAGTTGCCATGGTAATTGCGAACTGACGATAAAAAATTCCCACCGGACCTGTCATAAATGCCACCGGAACGAATACGGCGGTCATCAATAAGGTAATTGCAATTACGGCCCCGCTGATCTCCTTCAATACTTTCTTGACTGCCTGGTAAGGTGAAAGGTGTTCTTCTTCCATCTTGGCGTGGACCGCCTCGACAACGACTATGGCATCATCCACCACAATACCGATTGCCAGTACCAATGCGAATAAAGTAATCAGGTTGATCGTTAAACCAAATAATTGCATGAAAATGAATGCCCCGATCAACGAAACCGGAACGGCAATAGTTGGGATCAGGGTAGAGCGGAAGTCTCCCAGGAACAGGAACACAACAAGTGCAACAAGGATAAATGCTTCCCCCAATGTGTGGATTACTTTCTCAACAGATGCATCCAGGAAGTTCGAAACGTCATAGCTGATCTCGTATTCCATTCCCGGAGGGAAAGAAGTCTTTTTCAGCTCTTCCAGTTTCTCCTTAACACGCTCAATAACTTCTGTTGCGTTACTTCCATAAGTTTGTTTCAATACGATAGCAGCAGAAGGATATTCATCCTTGTTGGAATAAATATCGTAATACTCACTGCCAAGTTCTACGTTTGCCACATCTTTTAAACGAAGGATCTCTCCATCCGGGTTTGAGCGGATAATGACATTTTTATATTCGTCGGCTTCATTGAAACGGCCTTTATAAGTCAATACGTATTCCAATGCTTCAGCCCGTTTACCATCACTTCGCCCGATACGGCCCGGAGAACCAATCACACTTTGTGTGTTCAGCGCTTCCATAATTTCATCGGTAGAAATGTTGTAAGCCCGCATACGGTCGGGTTTTAACCAAATACGCATGGCATACTGTCGGCTACCTAAAATACTTGCCTGACCTATTCCGTTGATCCGCTGTAATTCCGGGATCATATTTACACCGGCAACGTTGAAAATGAATTTCATATCGGCTTTCGGGTCCTTACTGTATAAGTTGACGTACATCAACATACTTGGCATGATCCGGTTTACAATAACCCCCTCACGCTGTACTAATACCGGAAGTCGGTTCAGTACCTGCGCAATACGTGTATTTACCTGCACCAGGGCCTGATCGGGATCTGTACCCAGGTTAAATACGATTTGAATATTTGCTTCCCCGGCACTGGTTGCATCGGAAGTCATGTATTTCATTCCTGGAACACCATTTACGGCTTGTTCCAATGGAATCAGAACGGATTCAGTCAGTACTTTTGCACTTGCTCCGGGATAAGAAGCCCGTACGATCACCGTTGGCGGTGCAATTTCAGGGAATTGTGACGTAGATAATCCACTGATCGCAAGTACACCCATGAAGATAATGACCAATGATAGCACGATTGCTAAAACAGGTCGATGTATGAATTTATTAAACATAATCTGATCGGATTAAATCGTGGGTTATTCCGTATATACTTTCAGGTTGGAAATCACCGAATTCGGTTCCTGGTATTTGTAAGTGATTTTATCTCCGTCTCTTACTTTACGAATTCCTTCCAAAAGAATGCGTTCATCCGTTTTCAGTCCGCTTTTCAAAATATACAGGTCCGGAATTTCAGAGCGGATAACAATTTCTCTTGAATGCACCACATTGTTTTTGTCGACCACATATACGTATTTCTTTTCAAGCACTTCGTACGTGGCTTTTTGAGGAATGATCTATGCATGTTTTAATGGAACTACCATTTGGATGCTTCCTGTTTCACCATGTCTCAACAATGTTTTTGGGTTAGGGAATGTAGCCCGGAAAGCAATGTTACCTGTTTCATTGTTGAAATCAGCTTCAATCGTTTCTACTACTCCCGGATACTCATAGAGTTCATTGTTTGCCATTAACAAGCGTACATTTTTCATGTTGTCGCTTTGAGAAACTGTTTTAAAATTCAGGTATTGAGCTTCAGGAACGTTGAAGTAAACCCACAATTTGCTGTTATCAGAAAGGGTTGTCAACAAGTCACCTTCGTCTACCAAACTTCCCAAACGAACTTGGAACCGGTCCATAATTCCATCAAAAGGAGCTTTAATTTCGGTGAATCCCAGACGTACACGTGATAAAGACAATTCAGCTTTTGCCTTATCGTATTTTGCTTTCACTAATGCTAATTGGTTTTTGGAAATCACATTGCTGTCTGCCAACAGTTTCGCGTTCAGGTATTCCGTTTTTGCGAAATCCGCTTCAGCTTGTGCTTTTTGCATTTCTGCTTCGTACATCATCGGCATGATCTGGAACATTAACTGGCCTTTTTTTACCATTTGCCCTTCGTCAACGTAGATCTTTTGTAAATAACCTTTTTCCAGTGCTCTGATTTCAATATGTTGGATGGCATGTATTTGACACACATACTCCTGGATAACCGTAGTGTCTTTTAGTAAAGGGCTTGTTACCAATAATTTGCCCGGAACTTCCTTTTCTTCGGATTTGGAACCGCAGCTTGCAGTGCATACAGCAATGATCAAGCTCATGAGCATGAGAACTCTCTTCATAATAATCGTGATTTTAATCCCGTCCCATCCGCGGCGGATCGGGATGTTTTGTTGTAAAATGTTTTTGGATTGTTTGATCCAGCGATAGTTTCCCTAGGATGTGACCGTTCAATTGACGTCAAAATCAATCAATCGGGGAAACAGATTCGTGAGATAACGAATGATTGTGTGACGGATCCTATATTCTGAATACCTGGAAAACAAGGTGTCTTTTATTACAGCAAATAAAAGACAACCGTTCACAGAATACAGAGCTATTTTTGGTGTTTCCGTAGAGGTAATCGAGTGATTGGTCTACCGGAGTACCAGTAAAGAACAGATTATTATAAAGGTGTTTTTCCGAAGAAAAGTCTTCCGTTTCTTCTTCAATGTTTTCAAAGATCAGCTCAGTATCTTCTACAGGGATTGAAGAATCGGAATTAATTGCAGCGCTTAGTTTGTGTTGTTTGACAACAAAATGAGTGTGCTCTGGGTAGTGGTTTTGAAAAATATAAGAAACGTTTGCCTGATCGGAAGGATGTGCATTCAGCTGACCTGCCCCAAAAACCTGGAGTAGGCACAAAACCTGAAAAAACCCGATGAGTAAACTTTTCATGAAGTAAAGCTAATTCAGTGTTGAAACATAGCCAAACTTTCCGCTGTTAAATATTGGTTAATAGGTTGTAGAGAAACAACGTGTCTTGTGCCTGCAATATAAAAAAAGGTCCTCATTTCTGAGAACCTTTATCCGATTATCGGAATTCAATTATGAATTAATATTCATCTTCATTAAATAAGAAGTCATCTTTAGACGGGTAATCCGGCCAAATTTCTTCAATGCTTTCATATACATCGCCCTCATCTTCTAAATCTTGGAGATTTTCTACTACTTCTAAGGGTGCACCTGCTCTAATTGAATAATCAATTAACTCGTCTTTTGATGCAGGCCAAGGAGCGTCTTCTAAGTAGGAAGCTAGTTCTAATGTCCAGTACATGTCTTAGTATATTGTTGTTTATTTGCGCAAAAATAATCTTATTCTAAAAAAATCCAAGTGTTTTCTCAAGGATTAAAAAAAAACTTTTTAGTTTATTTTTAAATTTCTGAAAATCAGCTTGTTCTTGGTCTCCAAGGGGTCTCCACAGCATTTAGTTCGTGAGCCAATTTCCTGGAAAGGACAAATAAATAGTCGCTAAGCCGATTCATATAGGCACTGATCAATGGTTCTACTGTTTCGGATTCGCTTAAATGGGCAACCAATCTTTCGGCTCTTCTGCAGATGCAACGGGCGATATGGCACTGAGAAACAATCACATTTCCACCCGGAAGTACAAAAAACTTCATCGGAGGTAATTCATTGTCCATTTCATCTATCTGGTTCTCCAGGTAAGTCACATCGCTTTCAAACAATTCCGGTAAAGTCATTTTGGATTTAACCGGATCAGCAGCCAAATGGGAACCGATCGTAAACAGACGATCCTGGATTTCAATCAGAACTGCTGATTTGGATTCCTCATTGATCAGGTCCCGAAGCAAACCGATGTAACTGTTTAACTCATCAACGGTTCCGTAACTTTCAATGCGAATATGATGCTTGGGAAGCCGGGTTCCTCCAATTAAACCGGTTGTTCCGCCATCTCCTTTTTTAGTATAGACTTTCATA
>CBFGPJ010000020.1:0-13788 GCA_965650615.1 uncultured Fluviicola sp.
AATGAAACGCAAAACTCTCCTTGCAATACTTGCGTGTATTCCATTTATTGCTTCGTCACAAAATTCTACCTGGGAAAAAGAAATGATCGCTGTTACGGAAGGTACCTCGGAACACATTATTATGGGAGCTGCCGGAATAGAAGCAGCACAGTGGGATCAACTTCAACATCCTAAATTCTGGCAACAGATCATGATTCTCTCACCGGATTCTGTTTTGGTGAATGTAGGGGCTACCAGACAGATTATAGCAAAGATGTCGAATAAAGACTGGCATTCTCAAACGGAAGCACAAAAGACACTTTTTAAAGACAGTATCCGCACCTTGTATGGTTTGAATGCAGACGAACGCATCAATGTCACAACCGGGAAAAATGATTTCTATCGCTTTGACCTGGTTTTTGAAAGTCTGCCGAAGGGAGTTTCTGCTTTTGAAAATTTTGGCGTTGATCCATGGTATGCACAATCTATTTTGCTGATCGAAAGTCCGGGAAGAATGCAGAAATCATCTGTCGGAGCTTACGGTCCGTTCCAATTGATGCCTGCTGTTGCCCGTTCCATGGGGTTAACCGTGAATCGTTCGGTAGATGAGCGAAAAGATTTTATGCGTTCGGCTTACGCGGCGTCTCAATTATTGAAACGGATCTGCATTCCTTCGGCGAAAGGTATTGCAGAAGGCGCAGGTTTGGTAGTAGATGAGCAAGCGATCTGGTTCCGTTTACTGACCATGCATGTTTATCATGCCGGTGCATTGAATGTAAAGGCTGTAGTAAATGCAATCGGGCCTGTAAGTTCGGGTGAAGAATTGATCCAGAAAATGTGGATTACCAGCGCTGCAAGTTTTGGGAATGCATCACAAAACTATTCCCAATTGGCTTTGGCAGCCCACATTCAGTTAAACCAAATCATTCAGCGAAAAGGTGTTCCGGTTTATAATTGTAATGCGTTAGTTGAATAACTAATAGTTATCCTTTCTGAAATAAAATACTTAGTGAGTTTACGCAATGACGTGTGTCTTTCGGTGTGAATCGTTCACCTGTGAATACGTGCCCTAAATGACCCTCGCAATTTGCACAGATGATTTCAACACGTCTTCCGTCGGGATCGGGAATTCGTTTTACACTTCCGGGGATTTCATCATCAAATGACGGCCATCCGCATCCTGAGTCAAATTTATCGGAGCTTTTATACAAAGGAGCTTCACATCTGCGGCAGACAAAAATGCCTTGCTCGTTCCATTTATTGTATTGACCGGTGAAAGGATACTCTGTTCCTTTTCGAACAATGATACGTTCTTCATCGGGTGTTAGTGTGTTCCAGTCTTGTTTTTCTTTCATTCGTTTTTTTTGGTAATACAAGGTACAAAAAAAAGGAATTGTGGAGTTTGGTTTTGGGAAGTTAATTGAAATTTAATGTAATAATTAATGTGTTGATTTTCAGTCTTGTCCCAATGTTGGAAAATAGGGAATTCGGAAATTCGGGTGTTCCCAAAGATACGAACAGATTTAGTTTTAATTATCTGTTTATCAAGTGTTTGATTTTTTTAAAATTTAAAAAGGGCTGTCCAAACTAACGAACAACCCTTTCTGATTTCTTTTTGGAAGTTAAACACCCATCGAATCCATGCGTTCCATAATCTGGTTTGCATAAAAATCAGTAGTCTGTTTCAGGATATTTACATTCTTCTTTTTAGCCGCAATCACCATTTTCGAACCATCTCTGTTTGTGTTGATAGTCATATATTGAAGAATCTCAATCACTTTTGCACCATCTTCCAATTCCAGGCTTTCTACATCCATTTTTTCAAATGCGATGAACATGGAGAAACTATCTTCCCCGAAATTTCTGGCGTAAGCAGGCAAGTTTAATTTTCCGCCTTTTTCTTTTCCACTTGAAGTATAGATTCCTTTTCTTGTTGATTTAAGACGGAAATTGTCCAACGTATACGTGTCTCCTTTCTTTTGAGCAACGAAAGAAAGTTGTTCGTCCACTATTTTCTGAATGAAGTCTCCTTGTGAACCAAGTCCAAGATATCCGTTTTGCTCGAGCTCCATTCCCATAGATGATTTCGGATCTCCGGTGAAAATCATAGCTGCCTGACCTGAGAATATTTTCGAAAAAGGATTATCACCGAAAGCCATGAGTGCAAACCGGTGTTTGGCAGAAAAATGATCTAACAATCGCTTCTTGGTATTCGGCAAGTAATCGTTCAGGAAACTTTCTCCTTTACGCACGTCCAGGTTCATTGCAATTCCCATCCATGGATCACCGCCTTTTAATTTATTTACAAGTGTTTTACCGTTATTGTCTTTGAAGAATAATTCGTCTTTTAATTCGTCGGAGAAAATATTTTCAGACTCAACCGTAACCATTCCATTTTCAAAATTTGCTACTGTTTTGATGTAGGCATTTTCTACCAATTCATCCAGGTGTTCCTTCTTTTCAGCAGGAAGTTTTTCCAATTCGGTATTGGAAGTGGTTAATAGACGTGCAACATCAATTCCCGAAACGATATCACCTTTTTGTTCAATAATTTCCTCTGCAGTATTTTCGGAAAGATCCCCTTCGGTTAGTGTGAATGCTTCTTTTATTTTTGCTTTTCCGTCGTAATCGCCCGGTTTGCTGATGATGATCAGCAATTTATTCCGGATCCCGAAAGTTACGTCATCTTCCTGGTGATAGGAAATATCTCCGTCCTTGTCCAATGCATAACCCATTTCGCTGATGATGGATGCAAGACTGTCCTGATTTTTAATGTTGATTAATGCGTAAACCGTTTCAGGGGTACCGTCGTGACCAAAAGGAGCTTCTAAAGCATAGTAAATCGGTTTGTCAATTTCCAAACCTCTTTTCCAGTTTCCAAGAACGCTTCCCAAAATAGTATTGACTTTCGGAATACTTTTATAATCTGCTTTATTCAAAATATTCATGGCACTTACATGACCAAAAGCAACAATTTTTTCATTACCTTCAATCATCGCTGATGTTGCTTCTGCTGCATCCCGCTCGGAAGAATCGGATGAACAGGAACTGAAGAACAAAATCCCGCTGACTAAAAAAGAGCTGATTATTAGTGATTTATTGTATTTTTTCATGGGTAAATTTTTGTTTCAAATGAACACTCAAATGTAGACTTTCTTTTTAATTTCGAAGTTCATTTTTACAATTTTTATTCCAAACTTAAAAAGCTGATTCTGTGCATTTTATTGAGCCTTATTTTAATTGGAGACACCTTTACATTGCTTCGGAGGATGCACTTTCACCGTTTTATGACAGGGAGTACAGTGAATTTGAGTTTACGGACCGGATTTATAATTTTCTGATCCATCCGCAATGGGATAATATCGGTTCACGAACACTTTTTACGAAGATCCTGTTTGTGGATTATGAAGAAGGTTATGCCATCCTGGAGTTTATCGGGGAATGGAACGATGCGATCGAGAATGACATTATGACCTTGAAGCGAAATGTGATAGAGGAGATGATGTCTCACGGAATTAACAAGTTTATACTGATTGGAGAAAATGTTCTGAATTTTCATTATTCAGATGATTGTTATTACGAAGAATGGTTTGATGAAGTGGAAGAAGGATGGATTGCGTTGGTCAATTTCCACGATCATGTCATTCATGAATTTGAAAAAGCACGGGTTGATCACTATTTCGTGATGGGAGGAGATCTGGAAGATATTGAATGGAGAACCGGTACACCGGCTCAGTTCTATGAACGGGTGGAAGAATTGGTACAGCGAAGAATTGGTTGATTGATCGTAATAAACCGGTAGGTACGTGTAAAAACCAGTAGGCGCGCGATTAATCGCGCGCCGACTGGTTTTTTGGATGTTTTATTATTTGGAAATAAAGACTCTTTTCATCGTCATGTTATTATCTACGGACACATTCACCATGTAAATTCCGTTGTTTAATTCATTATCCAGTCGAACTGAAAGTGCACTTTCACCTGCACTTACATTTCCCAGATTTTCTGTGAAAACAGACTTTCCATTGAGGTCAACCACGTTTACAAAAACAGCACCGTCAAGTTTACTGTCTAAATGAATATTCAATGAATTGGTATTTGCCTGGTAACCGATTTGGGTTTCCACTTTCGCTGAGGTTTCTGTTACTCCGGCCTGCGATCCGAATACATGTTGTGAAGTACGGATAACATCACCGTCGTCACTGCTGCTGCTGTTTGTTTGGTTGGTAGCCAAATAGAAGGTTACGTTTCCAACATTGGTTGCGGGTGATGTCCAGTTGAAAGTCCAACTTGTTAGATCTGTGCCTGCCAATTTATGTGTAACACGCATTTTTCCACCTGATGTTATGGTTTTTGTGTGAGTTGCATTTGTAATAGTCCAGGTTCCTGCAACTGTATTGTTCGGGTTCAATGCAACGATCTCGAATCCGTTTTTAGCATTGGTTGTAGCCATACTGACCATAACCTCGTAAGTTGTGCTCGGTTCATATTCTGTAACCGGGGTTCCGCCATCTGACAGTGTTACGGAATTAAATCCGGAACCACTTTGAACCGTTCCGGAATGGCATTGTGTACAGACTCCGTCACCTGGGGCACCAGTTCTTCCTCCCGGGCTACCGGCCTGGTTTAAAGTGTGATAATTTTTGCTGAATTTTTTTAGGGTCTGAACAGATCCGTTTCCTGAAAAGCTTAACAGAAACCCTGACGCTGCCAATAGTCCGATAAAGATGTAGTTTTTATTCATAATGTAATTTTTCTGTTTGTTCATATGTGTCCGGTGATCGGACCACATCGTACCTCTTGTTTGGTTACTAAGTTATTTGTGTATGTATTGTTTATTGTTATGAAATTGCCGCAAGAAATTATGAATTTCCGAAGCCGGTATTTTTTTTCTCATACCAGCTTGGAATTCTAACTGTATTGTTCCCTTGTCTTTTTTTGAAATTTTTTAATTATCCATTCTTCCTTGTTGCAGCCAACATTGAAATTGTTGAATAAGTGAATCAGAAAGGGCAGGACCTCCCTGAGGCATTAATTCGGGAGTCCCACGTAATGCGTGAATGATTTTGTCTGCATTTTCAGAAATTTCAGCGTGATTGGACAGGACAGGAAAGGTTCCTGCTCCGACTCCATGACACCCGGAACAATTTTCTTCAATCATAGGAGCTATTTGCGAGCTAAATGAAACGGTACCCGTGCAGATAACTTCCGGTAACGGCGGAGGTGCTTTTGCTTTTGAACATGCGCTTGGAATCAATAATGTTACGATTGCAATACTCCCCAATGCAAAGAAAATAGATCGTGTTTTTTTCATTTATTTGATAAATAAAGGTTTAAAGCTCATCCAGGAAAGTGCCGGAATGAACGCAATTGGAATCAGATAGCCTTTGAAATAGTCAATCATGGCCATAGCGTCTTCGTTCTTAAACTCCGGATCGTTCATGGTGAAAATGTAAAATACCAGGGAGATCGAAAAGCCTGAAAGGATAAAGTTGCAGATAAAACCTGCAAGCGATTTGCCTTTTACCAAGGCGTAGATTCCGGCTCCGAGAATGCTGATTCCCAATGTGATCATCAGGGAAAAGCATAACAAGTGCCAATAACCGCTTACTTCTGTAAAATCAACAATTATGCTCTTGTATACGGACGAATAAATCCATGCTACGAGTGAGGAAAAAAGGCCTGCAACCAATGCAAGAAAAAAGAAGCGTTTAAACATTCGGTTTTACTTTTCGGTTACAGGAATAGAATAGGAAATGTTCATGATATCCGGAACTGCATCACTTTTGTGACCAACTCCATAATCGATGCGGTTTACCGTAAACTTACCACTGAAAGTCAGGTCATTTCCTGATTTCGATACTGTTGCCGGGATCTTTTTCTCTTTTGTAACTCCTTTCATGGTCAGTTTTCCAGTGATGGAATAGGCATCCCCGGATTTTTCCACCTTGGAAGAGACAAATTTGATCGTCGGGTACTTACCGGCATCGAACCACTCGGAGGTTTGAGCTTTCTTGTTCTGCATCGAATTTCCGGTGTTGATGGAATTCACATCAATGGAAATTTCAAACTTGGAATTAGCCAGGTCACTTTCATCGAATTTGATGGTTCCTTTTGCTTTTTTGAACTCCCCGGATGGGTCTTTACTTTTAAATGCAATGGTAAAACCTTCTTTGAAAGTGTAGTCTTTTGACGCGGTAAGTGTCACAAATGCCGAACTTGCAAACAAGCAAATTGCTAAAGCGGGATAAATTAACTTTTTCATAATCAGTTGTTTTTAGTGGTGGCTTCGACTCCGCTCAGCCACCCTCTTAATAATTTTTCGAAAGGTCACTGAGCGGAGTCGAAGTGAACCTTTTGAGCTTAATTATTGTCCGAACTCGAACTTTCTTCCGATACAAAAACCAATCCTAAATTGACCTTTTAACCAATTGTCATAAGTATTGGTAATAAATTGTGTTTCCCCAAAACCACGTGCATTGGTCAGGTAAATCGTGAAGTTATGTCCGAATGTCAGCCATTCAACGGCAAAACCAAGACTGTTGAAGTTTGTTTTACGCATTCCCTTGTCCTGGAAAACCTGGTAATATTCGACCATAATTCCCCAACGTTGTGTAATGGACCAACGCATGGCCCCACCTAAAGAAAACAGGGTGTTTTGATCGTCGGCTGCAACATAATTTCGATGTACTACGGTTGGCATTACAGCTAAACTCACCAGGTTTCCGAATTTTCGTGCAATGTTCAATTGTGCCGAATAAGAGAACCGGTATTCTTGTTTAGGAAAATGAGCAACTGCATAGATATCCGGCGATGCTTTCATATAAGTATAAAACATACTTCCGACAACAGCCAATGAAACAGGCATTTTCTTTTTGCGTTGCTGAAGAATCCGGTATTTACCAAATCCATCGATCAATGAGCGATAAGGTGTTCCTGTTCCTTTACTTCTTCCAATACCAACCATAATATTATTGGTAATTCCGTATTCAAATCCCAGGCGGATATCACTTGAATTATCCAATCCAAACCAGTTGTGAACTCCTCCGTTTGAACCCGCAAGGTCCCCAAAACGATGTTCAACCCGGAATTCAAGGACTCCTTTTCGCAAACATTCTACAGAATGACCACTTACAATTCGTGTGGATTGAAAGGTTTGTTCAACCAGGTCCGTGTCAACTGAAGTTTCTGTTTCCACAGCCTCCGCTGAATCCACTTCCTGTGCAATTGAGAAGTGTGTCATGCAGCAAGCTGCTCCCATAAATAATAGCCTTTGAATCATTTTCGTTCTTTTGTTTTGTTTGCCAAGATAATATTTACCCGGATAAATAACTACCGATTTAATACACAATTTACGGGATGGTTGGAATGCTTTTGAAAAAACAGTCTACTTTATTGATAGGAAATAGGGAGTAAAATAGGAATCCTAAAATAGGATGTTTGTCGTATTGGTGAGTTGCGTTAGATTACTAACTTTGTAATACTGAAACAGATAAAGTGTTACGGATTTTCTTTACTTGCGTATTTGTATTGTTTTTTTTGAATGCATATTCAAAAGACCGGCTTGTAATTCTGGAATGGAAGTTCAAG
The DNA here is from genome assembly GCA_965650615.1 of uncultured Fluviicola sp. GTDB lineage: Bacteria > Bacteroidota > Bacteroidia > Flavobacteriales_D > Crocinitomicaceae > Fluviicola. The sequence goes on from CBFGPJ010000020.1 coordinate 7,567, forward strand.
GGAATCGAAACCGGATACGATCATCTAAATAGAAGTAAAATAACCGTTGACGGTGTGGCTTTACCTGTTTCATCCTCTTGTCACCAAAGCGATTGGGGAACTTATTCCTTAACTCTTTCAAAAACGAAACATCAAATCAGGTTGGTGAATGAAGCCTTTTGCGGAGGTAAGTGGGTAGAACATACCTTTGAGAATGAATTCAGCATCAATGCAGTTTGTGAGTTTGAAATAAATGCAAAAAAGGTTTCAAAGGTGCAGATTGAATTCGACCTGAACGGATCAACTGTTTCAATTGTTCAGTTCGATCAAAATGGAAATGTCTTACTGAAAAAGATCCCGGAATTCAAGGGGAAACATGTTCCGATGGAGATCAATTGGCGTTTCATTCATGTGGAGAACGGGTACGATCATGCTTCGCGGATGCAGGTGTTCGTTGATGATATTGAGTACGGGACCTCTACTCAATCTTTGGAAAGCGAAGGGGGATTGTTTATCCTCAAAATTCCAAAAGGGACTCACCGGATCCGAATAGTGAACCAATCTTATTTGAACGGGGTATGGCAAGACCATACGATTGTGAATAATTTTTCGATAGAAGCCGTTTACGAAAAAAAACTCGAGGTGAAGAAAAATATCCGGGTCACTTTGGTAATTGATTTGAATAATGAGCAGACAGTGAATGAGTGGGAGTGACTTCGACTTCGCTCAGTCACCTTTCAATTGTCTAATCAAATGAGAAAATCAGTGATTTCAAAAACTAAAAAGACCACCCGAATCTGGATGGTCTTAATAATAACGTATTATAATAACTGAGTGTAGTCCAATTTACGGTAGCTGAGCGTAGTCGAAGCTATCCGTTCCAAACACCCATTGAGTTGAACTTTTCAATCCGTTCTTCAATCCGTTGTTCCGGACTCTTTGCATCCAATTCTTTCAAATACTGAATGATCTTATCTTTCACATTCTGAAAACTTGCTTCCTGGTCTCTGTGAGCTCCTGCAAGTGGCTCTTCAATAACATCGTCAACCAATTTCAAACGCTTCATATCCGAACTGGTTAATTTCAACGCTTCAGCAGCTTTTTCTTTGAAATCCCAGGATCTCCATAAGATGGAAGAACAAGATTCCGGAGAAATAACAGAATACCAGGTGTTTTCAAGCATCACAACTTTATCTCCGACACCGATTCCCAATGCTCCACCTGATGCACCTTCACCAATGATGATACAGATTACAGGAACTTTCAATTGCATCATTTCATAAATGTTGCGTGCAATTGCTTCACCCTGACCTCTTTCTTCTGCTTCCAATCCCGGAAACGCTCCCGGAGTATCAATGAATGTTACGATTGGCTTATTGAATTTCTCTGCCAGTTTCATCAAACGCAAGGCCTTGCGGTATCCTTCAGGATTCGGCATCCCGAAATTACGGTACTGGCGCATTTTGGTATTGATTCCTTTCTGCTGACCGATAAACATCACAGTTCTTCCGTCAAGTAAACCAAAACCACCCACCATTGCTTTGTCATCTTTCACCGTTCTGTCTCCATGCAATTCCTGGAATGAAAAACCGGTAATTGCATTGATGTAAGCCAATGTATAAGGTCTGTCAGGGTGACGGGACAACTGAACGCGCTGCCAGGGAGTCAACTTACTGAAAATTTCTTTTGTTTTTTTTGTGAGCGCTTCTTCCAGATCATGGATCTTATCCGACATATCAACACCGGTACTGTTACCGATCTCACGTGTTTGTTCAATTTGTTCTTCTAAAGCCTTTAAAGGTTCTTCAAAATCTAAATATGTAGACATAATTGCTATTTTGAGGGGCGAAATTTACGAAAATAGTTCGCATCTATTAATTTTACAGCATGATTAATTTTCCAACATGCAAAATAAACCTGGGCTTGCATATCCTGAAAAGACGGCAGGATGGCTTCCATGATATTGAAACTGCGATGTTGGAACTTCCTTTGAATGACATCCTTGAAGTGGTTGAAAGTGAACGGTCGGCATTTACGACTTCTGGTCTGGAAATTCCGGGAACAGGGAATCTGGTGCTGGATGCGGAAACCGAATTCAGAAAACAGTATTCCATTCCCACACTTGCTTTTCATTTGCATAAATTGATCCCGATGGGAGGTGGTCTGGGAGGTGGATCTTCTGATGCTGCCTTTGCACTAAAATTAATGCGTGATATGTATGCGCCGGAAGCAAGTAATGAAGACTTGAAGATCCTGGCTTCCCGAATTGGTTCGGATTGTGCCTTTTTTATTGAAGGAGGAATTCAGTATGCGACAGGAAGAGGTGAGGTTTTGAGTTCGTTGAATTTGGATTTCAGAAATAAGTACGTGGTATTGGTGAATCTCGGAATTCATGTTTCTACAAAGGAGGCGTATGAAGATGTGGTTCCGGATAATGGACGTGTTACTTTGAAAGAAATCCTGGAAAAACCCATTCATACCTGGAAAGACCAATTAGTTAACGACTTTGAGAAACCTGTTTTTAGAAAGTATCCAGAATTGGCAACAATTAAAAAGGATTTGTACGAACATGGGGCTGTATATGCTGCTATGACTGGTTCCGGATCAACCCTGTTTGGAATTTTTGAATCGGAAGTTGAACCCGTTCAATGGTCACACCAGGTTGTTTATGAAAGGTATCTGAAACTTTGATTTTTTGCAAATTTAGAAATTTGGGTGTTCCCAAAGATACGAACAGATCTCTATTTAACTATCTGATTTTTAGTTTTTAACAAAATTCAAATGCTCAATCTTTCCATCCATTTCCAGGACAAAATAATACGTGCCGATACTTAAACTGCTTACGTCAAGTGTCATTCCTGAAAGTTCTACCGCTTGCTTTTGCCCGATACTGTTATAGGCCCCATGCAATTTCAGACCGGAAGAAGCTCCGTTTTTTGAGAGGATTTGAACGAATTGATTTCCCGGGTTAGGGAATAGGACCAGGTTCGATTCAATCGTCCATTCATTCAGAGAAGCAGTGCTTAAAGGATCTGCTTCAAAAAGGAACAACCCTCCCAAATCCTGTCCGACAAATAGATTCAGGAAACCGTTCCCATCAATGTCATTTACAAAAACGGAACTATACAATCCGGTTTCCAGGTCCAGGTAACTGTCCGAATACAAACTAAAAGTGTCGCCATCTGTGATGTGTCCGTCGATGTTCCGGTAATAATTCAATTTTCCATTGTAAGCTCCGACGAACAAATGAGTGGTATCATTCTCACGGAAGAAATGTGGGGCAGCATATCCGTCCGGGTTGGGAGAAATATCCACCTGGCCCAGGTTCTGGGTAATTAATGTGAAAATCGCGTTGTTGGCGGTGCCGGTATTCTGATAATAGGAAATTTCCCCGGTTTTCTTCCCTGCAATCAGGTCAAGGAGCCCGTCTTTGTTGAGATCAAAAAGTTGGGGGAACGCATAGGATACAGCAGTAATTGGTGTTCCGGTGTTATCTGTCACAATCACAGATGTCCCGAAATTCAAGGTATTTCCTGGACCTGCACTATTTGTGAAACGCACCAGGTTCCCGTTCTCTTTCCCAATAACCAGGTCCAGGTCGCCATCGCCATCCAGGTCACCAAAAGTCGGTACCGCCCTTAATCCCAATCCCATGGAAGAAAGGCCTAAGTAATCGTTGTTTACAAGCGTGAACTCCGGGTTGGAAGCGGTGCCGGTGTTTCGGTATAGCTGGAATACGGATTCCAGGCTTAAAGTAGGTTTGTAACGGACGAAATTCGCCACGAGTAAGTCTTTCAGGCCATCCCCATTTTCATCCACTAAAACCGGAATGCTTCCCAAACCATGATCGATCATGTCTTTTTGCAGGAAATTGTTTTCCTGGAAAGCGAAGGTTGGGAGTGCGTTTGTTCCGGTATTTTTAAAAAACTGGACACTATTTTGGTTTTCTGAAACTGTTCGTGCATTCGGGGCGACAATCAGGTCCTTTTTTCCGTCGAAATCGACATCTTCCCAATACATTGCGGGAAATAATTGCATGTATCCGGGATTGGCTGCAGAAGGGTAATCGTGAGTCTGGCTGATCATTGCAGAATTGGTGTTCGGTGCCGATCCGCCGTTCATTAATAAGGTAATTCCCGGATAGGAAACATCACCCAGGATCAAATCCATTACGCCATTGTTGTTTATGTCAATAGCAAGCAGGGTAGAACCTGAGTGCCTGGTTACACTTTCATTCTCATTCTCGCTCTCATGCTGATGACCCTTTCCGGGGTTCTCGGGCCTCAGTGGATTGGGAACATCCCCGTTTTCACAAGGATAAGCAGTTTCATTCAGGAACAGGTCATTGCTGTTCTCGTCTTCACTGAATTTACCCCAGCATTGGTTTTTTAAGACAAAGATCAATGAATCAGGAATTCCGTGGAGTTCTATGCTTTGGTTTTGATGATACAATACATTTTGCCCACCGATATGGAAAGTCAGGATGTCCATATCCCCATCGAAATCCACATCAGTATATGCCGGAATATCACTGGCACTCACATATAAGTTGGAAATGTCTCCCACATAATCCGTCTGGAGAATATCTGTAACCAACTGCCATTGCAAACCGATTGACGAATTACCGATGTTCCTGTAAACTTTAATTCCTCCGATCCCATAAGTAAACAAATCCTTTCTGCCGTCGGAGTCATAATCCACGAAAGCAGCCCGGTATTTACAATCTGAAGGAAAATAATAAAATCCTTTGTAAATGTATTGATAACTGTGAACAGATGCATTGACAACATGTTCCATTAAAACGAATTCGTCACCGCTTCGATCAAAGATTACCAGGTCGTCCAAACCGTCGAAGTTGTAATCGATCGTGGAAAACTGTCCGTAATTGATTCCGCCGGCCCAGGGATTTTTCAGTGTTGTACTTCCCACTTTAACCGGGATATTCGGGTTATATTCAAATCCTAAATAAGTCTGTGAAAGAACAGCTTGTGAACTTAAGGTGATCCAAATAAAGACACTAAAGACGTTTTTCATTTGTTTAGGATTACAATATCATTCGTAAAATAAGGCAAATATTCGGGCAACTCCAAAACAGTAAACGTTGTTTATGGATAAAACGTGTCAAAATGAAAAAAAATACCTGTCCGCTGTGGTGGATCCTCTCCCTCTTCTGTTTTCCACTTGCTCATTCAATGGTCTATGCACAGGATTCGATTTCCGTTTTGTTTATCGGGAATAGTTACACTTATGTAAATGATCTTCCGGGTACACTTGCAGCACTGGCAACCGATTTGGGTAAGGAAATTACGATTGATTCCAAAACAAACGGCGGCTATACTTTTCAAAATCATACTACCGATCCATTAACCTATACGAAGATCCATTCCAAACCATGGGATGTTGTTGTGATCCAGGGACAGAGCCAGGAACCGAGCTTTCCGGATACGCAGGTGGATTCTCAAACCCTTCCGTATGCCGTTCAATTGTCAGACAGTATTTGGGCGAACAATGCCTGTGGTAATGTGATGTACTTTATGACCTGGGGAAGGGAGAACGGAGATCCGCAATGGTCAGAGATCAACACCTTCGATAAAATGAATACGCGTTTATACAATGCCTATATGCGCATGGCGGATTCCAGTGATCGTGCCATGGTTTCTCCGGTTGGAAGGGCTTGGGCATATGTACGTGAAAATCATCCGACGATCAATTTATACAATGGAGATGGATCACATCCATCGGTTGAAGGAACCTATTTGGCTGCGTGTACCTTTTATGCATCCCTTTTTCAGCAATCGCCTGTCGGATCGAATTATTACGGTGGGTTAAGTGCAGCAACCGCCGGAATTCTTCAAAACGCTGCCACAACCGTTGTTCTGGATTCGCTGGAGCATTTTCACCTGCATCCGGTGGACGAACCGACCCAGGCATCTTTTTCCCTGATTCAAAATGGTGAAACGATCCAACTGACCAATGAAAGTTCGAGAGCAGCAACTTACAACTGGAACTTTGGTGACGGACAAAGTGCAACTGCCGAGCATGCACAGCATACCTTTGGTTCGAATGGAAATTATACTGTTCAATTAGTCGCATCATCTACCTGTAATTCGGATACTTTTTCAATCCAGGTCAACGTAACCTCACTCGGATTAGCTGATCATCATTTCGATCCGGTAAAAGTGAAAACAGGTAATGAATTGATTGAAGTGAGTTCTTCCGAATCCGGATTTGTGGCCGAAATAT
>CBFGPJ010000021.1:0-13478 GCA_965650615.1 uncultured Fluviicola sp.
CAAACAAACTTTGGCTTATTTTTACTTACTTAAAGAAGATGAACTAAGGCTAACGATACTATTCAGACGCAATAATCAATTTCAAGAAAGATAAAATTGCTGGAAAACCATCTCTAAAAGCTGCAATTGATGACATCAATAACTGACGGACAAAATATAAATCCGCTTCGTGATATGAGACGGTATTAAAACAACTAACTGAGGAGTATAAGAATTGGTAATTTTTTCTATAGAAGAAAAATAAAGAAAGAGGTCTGGAACTTCTGTTTGATTAATTTTAATAACAGCTTACATTGAGAAATGAACACTTCAACGGAAAGAGATTGGTTAGACTATGTTGATGTATTCGGCGGATTGTTTGTAGCACTCATTGTATTTCTATTAGGATATGCCTTATCTGGATACATTGAAAGGAAAAAGGCACGGAGAGAGTTACTGGCCACGAAACGATTCTTTGAAGCTTACTGGAAACAGCAACTGGTTAGTGCGGAAAAACAGATTGAAGTGATGCGGGAATTTCTAAAACAGCTGGAAGAAAGTGATGCTTTTCAAGGAATTGAAATAGTAGACCATTTACAGCCATTTTATATGTATGACTCGATAAATAAGCAAGACTTGGTTGAGAGCTTCCGGCTTGTAGGGAAGGAAGCATTAATAGTACGACGTATGGGGTTTATCGAGCTTTTAAGAGATATCTGTATTAAATACGTCAGATTGCACGAAATATTTATGGAGCGAAATACTGCATCTAGTGATCAATGGAATACCGCCATAATGGAATTTCACCAAATGGTTCGCCAAATGTCTTCAAAATCTATTGAGGAGTTGAAAGAGATCCCGGAAATCTTGAAAATAAATCGGGTCTATAGCAGCGCGGTTAAAACGCCCAAGCCTGAAGGGATGATGACTAATCTTGTTTTACCACTCGAAAAATACTTATCTGATATATATCGCAAAGATCCCTCAAATATTTATGCCGGAAACTTTATACCTATTTTGTCCAACATGAAGATTGCTCATCACCAAAATGGTGGGTTTAAAGCCGGGTTTGCAAAAGGACTTCAATATCAAATTGAAATCCTAGAAGATGGATTCGAAAAGGCAAAAGGATAACAGATAAATCAATTGTTAAGCCCTAGGTCGTCATCAATCCACCTTTCTGAATCGTAATCTTTCCTTTTTTTTGTGCTATGATCAACCGCATACATAACCGAGTTACCTCTTTTAATAGCCTCTTCGATAAACAATGCGATTGACCTGGAATTTGTGGACTGTGTCCCTATCAATCCCCGTTGCACCAAATCTACAAAGGTTTGAGTACCAAGATATTTTTTCTGAAGGTTCTGAAAGCCAATTCTTCGTCCACCCTTTTTTCCTGCGGTACTCGGGTCCGTTAAAAGAATGTTCCAGTGATCAAGTGGAATATACGCGCCTGGAACGATTGAACCGTCATTTTGCTTTAGCTGAATCCTTTTACATACCTTGAAGAATATAGGACAAGGTCCTAGTCGATAGTCGGCTAAAGTGTTGCTTAATGGTACCTCCTTAAATCGTAACATCATACCATTCATCCTCTCAAGTTCCTTTTCGTGAGACGGTTCGTTAGTATAGTAGTATGCTTCGGAATCAGGTGTTCGGTCTCCCATCATTTTATACTGAACGAAAGTGAAAGCATCGTAATAACGATGATAGTATATCAAATCGACCCCCATTGCCTTTTCCAAGGGCTTGCGATTAGCATTGATAACGGTCAGTTTTTCACCCTGATCGTTGCGGAATTCTGCAACGCCCGAAATATTCTCGGCGACAAATTGCATCCCAGGAAGTGTCCGCAGGTCGTGATTAATGATGTCGTCTTCATACGAATAATACTGCTGAATACCGGATAAGAATGAGTTTCCTGTGCTGCCATCCGCATTCGCTTCCCAACTCCGGAGTATGTCTGATCGATCTACCCCGAATATATCCAATGCGACACCAAGGGCATCTTTCTCGGTTGCCGCGTCCTCTGTTCTTGGAGCTGAGTATTTTATTTTTCTACCGGATATTTTATTGTACAGCCGATCAAATAAGCTTTTGTGATCGGGACATAACTCAACCATCTTTTCGAATAAAAGCTCCCCGATTTTTGGTGAGACTTTCTTATAACCTATTGAGAAAGCAGCTTTGCCATTTTTCCTGAATTTTGGCTCCATCAAGGCGATAACATTATCACTAGAAACCGCTTTTTGAAGTTCAAATACATCGGTTACCTTGATGCGCACCTGCCCGGTGGATACACGAACGCCCTTGCGAATGATGCCAATATGAGTAATCCTCAGCTCTTCACTTGTTATAAAGGTATCTAAAGACAAAAGAGCCAAAGCGAGCGGTTGTATTACACTGGGGTCGTTGTCAGTTACTGTCGTGAACTCGTTGACAACAGAAATTCTCTCTTGGATCGACTGGCATAAATCAGTTGAGAAAATACACAGTGTAGCGTGAATTGCTTTAGATTGTTCAGTCATTAGTTCCATTCAGTAAAATTTGATATCCTGGACTAGGCAGAGTACTCTAGCAAAGCGAATGTAAGAATTTTCTTGCCCGAATTTTAACTACTCTCTTTGGAATAAGAGCTTGAACTGGAAAATTTCTTCAGGTTATAACTCCAATGCTTGATGCACTACCGTAGTCTACACCTTTTCTTTCGGAGCGAGAACAGAGAGTGAGTGTGTTTGAATGAAGTTATAAATTCAATTTTCGTATCAAATCTTAGATTACGAAAATAGTTACGCTTTTTCTTTCCCTCTGGTCTCGCTCTCACAACTTGTCCCGAATAGTCGGGACTCATTCCTGCAACACTTTTTTCTCAGAGCGAGAATGGAGAGCGAGAGTGTGTTTTGGCAACCTTTTTTGTTTTTTCCCTATTTAGAAAACTAAGAATTAAATAATCATCTTTAGCTTTACCCAAAAACCAAATAAACAGATCCTTATGAACAAACAACAATACTTCCTGAAACTCAATCCTCCACGTACTAGTTTTATGATGGACATGAGCGAAGATGAAAAGAACACCATGCAGGAACACGTAGCTTATTGGATGGGACTTTTGAACGATGGTATCGCGATCGTTTTCGGGCCGGTAATGGACCCGGCGGGAGGCTACGGAGCCGGAGTGGTGTCAGTGAATGATGAAGAACATCTGAAACAGTTAATTGCAAACGATCCGGCAAATGGCTTGAACCACTACGAGTATCATCCCATGAGAGCAGTATTTAAATAAACACAGAAGGCTGATCATTTTGACAGCCTTCCTTCTAACCATTGCTTGTTTATTGAAATCCCAAAATGAGCGATAACAATAGGGCAATGCTCCTACGCGTAATGATGCGCCTCATCTTTTTCCTGAAATCGGAACTTAAAATATATTTTAAGATATATTCCATTTGTATAAGTTACGAAATGAGATTGGGTTATACCAGAGAAAGCTCTTTTTTAGTTTGTAAATTTTTGTTTTATCTGCTGACTTCCCCGTAAATCCCTTACGACCTGCCACACTATTTTTGTCTCGTAATCATCAAAATCAAAAAAAACCACTAATTTTCCTTCATTACCTTAAGCTATTTACAATGAAAACATTAACTCTTGCCTTTGTACACGGATACAGTGTCACAAACCTCGACACTTACGGAGAAATGCCTTTGCGCCTTCAACAGGAAGCCGGAACTTATGGTTACGACCTCAAGATCGAACACATTTTCCTTGGTCGCTACATCAGTTTCAATGACGAAGTACGTTTGGAAGATATCGCACGTGCTATGGAACAGGCCGTTCAGGAACAAATGATCCCCACTTTGGCATCAGGAGAACGCTTTGCGTGTATCACGCATTCTACCGGCGGACCTGTTGTGCGTACCTGGTGGAACAATTATTACAAAGATCAGAACAAGACTTGCCCAATGAGTCATTTGGTGATGCTGGCCCCGGCGAATTTCGGTTCTGCATTGGCACAATTGGGTAAAAGCCGCTTGAGCCGTATCAAATCGTGGTTTGATGGTGTTGAGCCGGGACAACGCGTGCTGAACTGGCTTGAACTGGGAAGCGGGGAAGCCTGGAAATTAAATAAAGACTGGATCCAGAACGGACAAAAATACATTGGCCCGGATGGAATCTTCCCATTCTCATTGATCGGACAGGATATTGACCGCAAGTTATACGATCACCTGAATTCGTATACCGGGGAACTGGGCAGTGATGGTGTTATACGTGTTGCGGCGGCAAATCAAAATAGCCGTTACATAAAACTGACACAGGAAACTCCCAAACTGGTTGGTGGAAAATGGCAGGCGAAAAACCTGGTTGTTTCCGAAGTTTCCGAAGCAACACCAACCCCGTTCCGCGTGGTAACTTATAAATCACATTCCGGGGCGGCAATGGGAATTATGAGAAGTCCATTGAAGGACCCGAAAGATCCGAAAGGGGCAGAAGTAGTGAATGCGATTTTTCGTTGTATCGGTGTGACAAATACAGCGGACTATAATAAGATCATTACTGACTTTGCAAATGAAACGGCGGGTGTACAGGAAAAAGGCCTGGTTGAAGAAGACAAACGCCTTTTTGGAAAGAAATACTACATCCACGACCGCTATTCCATGGTCTTGTTCCGTTTAACAGATTCGGAAGGGTATCCGGTAACTGATTTCGACTTGATATTGACAGGAGCAAATCACGATCCGAATGGTTTACCAACCGGTTTCTTCGCTGACAGACAATGCAACCAGGTCAACAAATCGACCGTTACTTATTTCTTCAATTACGATGTTCTTCACGGAAGAAAAGCAATGACCGTAAATGGTTGTGCCCTGGATGAGTTGAAAGGGATCAGTGAATTGGGATTGATCATTCGCCCGCGTCCGGATGATGGGTTTATCCGTTATTTGCCATGCGAGATCCAGGCATCACAGGAATTGTTTGAAAAAGCCTTGCAGCCGAATTCCACCACGATGATCGATATCTGTATCCAACGTGTTGTAAGCAATGAAGTATTCCGTTTCGACAAGGTGAAAAATACTTCAGGTGTACAGAACGTGAGCTTCAAAAAAGTCACCCCCGGAAATGGGATTGTGAAATAATAACAGCAGGGGCGTCCCGTACATACGGGACGCCCCTACTGTTCCATAAATGAATTATCTTTTTTGCATCAACACCTTCAGGCGCTGTTCTGCCTTGGATTTGATAGACTCGGCTTTCTTGAACGAATTTCCTTGTTGTTCCGATAGGTAATCCTGGAAACTGTGGCTCAGGTAAATCGGAGAAACATTTGAACTCTGAGCGAACGATTGCCCGCTGTGACAGGAGAAACAATTCGCCAGGTTATTGACATTGATTGCTCCGATAGTTGATTCAAAGGTTTGCGTGAAGGTCTCCATGGTGACGTTCGCACAGTTCAAACTTCCGCGAGCATAACTTCCCGGAGTTGCATTGCCGATGTTTCCACCCAAACTATCAATCAATTGTGCTTGCTGCAATGGCGTTTTACCATCCATATTTAACCAGATTGATCCGTTGTAGAAGTAGTTTGCCCAAACATCATCCAATTGTGATTTCACACATTGATTGATCCCGTCCACATTCTGAAAATCCGCCGGTTCCTGCTGTGACGTGCTCATGAATGATCCGTCCGGGTTACGTGGAATTCCATATTGGAACAAATCGAATACCTGGTTAGGAGTTTGTCCCAGTTCCGTTGCTGAATTGTACACAATTCCGTTAATTCCAGTTGTATTTCCTTTCTTAAATAACAATTGGTCTGAAGCTGAACTTGCGGAATTTGCATTCCAATCGTAATCCGGTGACAAATCATCGTGCTCAAAAGTTGCCCAAATAAACTCCGGGTGATTTTGAACGATACCTACTACATGCATCCCGATCAATGCGACTTCAGTATTGGTGAAGGACACACCATTGTTAGTAGAAAGTGAAGCTGTTGTGGTGTAATATTCGTCTTGCTTGGAAGCCGGGATGGCAGAAACAGGAACCCACGCAACTTTTAATTCAAAGGAACCTACCGGGAAGGAAGCGTCATTGGTAGCTGGTAATGTACCGTTCTTTAATTGGGTTGCAAAGCTGAGTCCGGCTGCATACATCATGGGGTTCATATGAATGGAATAATAAACCATTGCACCTGTTCCGTTGTTGTAATCCGGATTTGTTTGCAGTACGGCACTTGCAAATCCTGCCTGGGCAGTATCTTGAAGGACCACCAGTGCTCCGCTCGGTACCGAAACGGGTGCCATGTGAGAGGTTACCTGTTTTACTTTTGCCTGGTTCAGGAATAAAGGATTTCCACCTGCATCTGGCTTGGTGAGCCACAGGAATTTGTTCCATGACCACTGATGAAAGATCTGGTTGGTAGTGCTGGAAGTATCAAAAGGACTTCCGATTCCTTCTTCAGGAGCAGGGGTCTGACTGTGGGGAAACCAACTGGGGCTTACTAAACAAAGCGAGTCCGGTGAGTCGCTGCTTTCATAGTTGGCCTTTTCTACTTTTTCATCCGATCCGGAAGTGCAATTGGTGAGGATTACCATACCACTAATGACCATACCTCCCAATAAAAGGGTTAACGTGTTCTTTTTCATGAATAGTGTTCTTTTAAGTTGGGACTAAGTTAGAATAAATTCAATATTCTGATCAAATGAATGGTATTAAATTGGAAATAGTATTCACCAAATGCCGAAAAGGGGGTATGGATCGGCTTAGAAGTCAAAACACAGGCTAAGAGGAATCACCAATTCATCCATTTTTCGTGAAAAAGATTTTTTTAAATAAAATTGTTTACTGAAAAAAGGTGCCAATCCCAAAGAAATATGATGGTTCAAACGGAAATTAAACAACAATCCGGCTCCCGGTTGCAAATAACTGAAATTCTCCGATTGAGGCTGTTCAATCTCCAGCATCCGCATTTCTTTGAGCTTGAGTGACGAATGTAAATTACAGGATAATCGCAGATCAGCCGCTGCAGAAAACTTCCCGATTTTCAAAAATTCAACTTGAGTCCCTATTGAAATGGATGTTGATCGCAATTGATAGCGGCTGGTAACGTCTTTTGCGAGGAAACAACTGTTTGCCCCGTCATCGTGGATATTGGCCAACGGAACTTTTTCGTTGTTTACAATATAAGTGAAGTAATCTGCTTGCGTGATAGCCACATCGTAAGTGAATTGCGTTTGTTTTTGGTTGAATGCAAGTCCGGCATAAATCCGGAAACGCGGACTCACTTTGAAATGAGCTTGTAACCCCAATTCAACCCCGGAAGAAGTAAAGGTCCGTTTACTCAGTTGTCCGGAAGTGAAATAATCTTTGAAAACTGCTGAATGATAGAGTGATGGCCCGCCAAAGACCCCGATCGAGACACAGGACGAAGGTAGTTGTTTTGACTTATCATCCGGGATCTTCGGAAAATCCCTTTGGATTAATTCCAGGATTTCTGAATAGCTTAGATCTTTCTCTTGTAGGATTTCGTTTTTTGACTCAGTATCGTTGGTCTTTAATTGTTTGTCTTCGCTTTCAGAAGCCAGCGCCTGTTTCTCGTTTTTCACCTGCGTAGCTTGTGTGATGGTTAAAGTTGCAGGTGATGTGTGATCAGCTGAAGATGGCATTGAATAAAGGATTCCCTTTTTGGTAATCACATTTTTCATTCGTGTAAATGAACCCGATTTGATCCGGTTTTTTGATGCAGAGTAGGTGGTTTTTTGGGTTGATCTTAGGTTTTTACGGGAACCATTGGAAATGGACGATTTTCGTTTAATGGTTGTAAATTTGCAATATTGCGAACCGTCCTGTGTTTTAGAGGAATTCGAGGCAAAAAAATGATCCGGTTTTTTCAATTTTTCCTCTGCTGAAACAGGAGTTTTTGTTCCTTTTGAAATGGTATACGGAGGAACCGTTTTGTGCGAATATGCGTTTGAATCGGAAAACCCGATACCGACAAAAGCCCCGATCAGCAGCAATCCCAATCCGCCGAAAAACCACCAGAAAAAACCGCGTCGCTTCTTTTTGGGAAAAAGTTCTTCCTCGATCCGGTCCCAAACAAAATCAGGGACTTGTGTTGTTCCTTCCAACAAGTTGTCTTTCAGAACCTGGTCCAATTGTTTCTGTTCACTGTTTTTCATAACTGTTCCAGTTTAAGTTTCAATGCGGCTTTTGCCCGGGTAAGCTGCGAACGGGAAGTGCTTTCCGTAATATTCAATAATTCACTGATCTCTTTGTGAGAGTAATCTTCGAGTATAAAAAGATTGATAATTGTCCGGTATCCGTCCGGAAGTTCTTTCAAGGCACGTAAGAGATTGATCTCCGTTTCCTCCTTTTGTAGGTAATCATCTTCTTCCGAAACCGGTTGAACTGCTTCAATGTCCACTCTTCCCGATTCAAACAGGCTCTTATCGATCCGTAATTTGGCCAGGCAATGATTGATGGCAATTCGCCGGGTCCAACCTTCAAAACTTCCCTCCCCATGGAAGGAATCTATTTTTCGATAGATAGTCACAAAGGTTTCCTGTAAGGCATCCTGCGCATCCGCATCATTTTTCAAGTAGCGGAGACAAACGTAGTAAAGTTTAGGTGAAAGCGTTTTATAGATCGCATGGAATGCTTCGGGATCATGAGAATCCCGGAACACATCGATGGCCATATGGACAGAACTGAATTTCAATAGGAAAAGTAAAAGGGGAGATCCACTGTGGCAGACCCTCCCCTGGTTGAGTTTAAAAAGGGTTGTTATTCATGCGCTACACACATGCTGCGTAATTCAGATTCGAACAAATTTGCACCGATCGTCACCGTTTCAAATTCTGGTCCGTGAATAATAATGGAGTCGACTACACCTGTGAACGTTGATCCAGGAGTTTGAGACATCCAAACCTCTCCCGGTTGGAAATAGTGTTCCACCGTGTAACCATAAGGATTTAAGAAATAATTCAGGGAATCGGGGACCGTAGAGATCAGTGGGGTTCCTGGAAATTGTACGTTTACCAATGACGGAGAAGGGTTTGTATTGTTTGGAAAACGCCCATGAACAAAGGTAATTTTGTTGGATACGCATGCGAGCATATTTGCACTATTGAATGCAATGGAGACACCTCCCTGATATCCATAAAATCCGGTTGGTGTTTTGGCTATCATAGGATTTGGGCCAACCAGTTGTCCGTTTATCAGGAAGGCAACCTGTTGCGCATAATTCGTAGGAACGATGAGACCGTTGCTATCCAATTCCAGCGTTTCTCCAAAGCAGAAGGAACAAGGTTGGTCTTCCGTGGGGCAGTTGTTAATGGGTGTAGTTGGGTTTTGCTTTTTACAGGCAATGGCTAACAAAAGAACCATAGCTGATGCAGCAAGCGGGGTTAAAAGTGTTGTTTTCATATTTGTATTTTAAGGTGTTCTCTTAGTAGAGAAACAAAACCTGATTTCGCTGCATGGGAAAGAAACTTTTTTGAAAAACACCGAAATAGGAGGTTTTCACCTGGTAATATGACGTAGAGAATGGAGGGAAAGGTGCGTGGGAAGTTAAGAGCGATTGATTACTTTCTTAAAACCATCCTTTTGAGTTAATACTCATTCCGAAATTAATAATCTCTTCTGGCACCAAATTTGCCCGCCCTCTTCCCATGAAAACAGCCCTTCTTTTACTCATGCTCGTTCAAGCTCCGCTGCTCTTTGCACAGTTCAACTGCAAAACTGTGAAGCAATCCGATGGTTTAAAAGTGAAGAAATGTTTCCACCAAAACGGGAAAGTTTCCATTGTTGAAACCTGGGATATTTACGAACGAAACGGAAATCTCAAAGGGTTCAATAACCAGGGAAAGGAATTGTTCTCATACAACTTAAGGCATGTTGGCGGACATGCTTCCGTTCAATTAACCTGGTTCAAAAACGGGCAGGTGAAAAGCATTTCCTACAGCGATGCTCCGGATGGCGGGATTCAATACTATCATTCTACCCGGCAGTTTGATGAGGTCGGAAATCAAGTTTCTTTCACCGAAGACAGCTATGATGACAAATTGAAATTGGAGGTTCCCGTTCGGGATACAACAAAGCCTCGAAAACCGGTGGTGGAAATTAACCGGGTGCTGGAGTAAAAGAGAAAAGAACTAATTTGGAATTCGTAATTCTCAGAAGTGTAACATCCAAAAAGAAATCAAAACCATTCAAATTGACTACTTCACAGGTCAAGTATAGATAGAGTACGGGTAGAGCATAGGTAGAGCATAGATAGAGTATGAAAGTGTTATATGTTTAACACGCAATGTTTAGGAACTTTCAGTCAAATTGCTGCCAATTTCGGCCACATTTTAAGTCTTAAGATCTTGATGTCCTGATATCCTGCAGTCTAAAAAATAACCAAAAGTGTAACCTCCTTTCAATTTTTAAATCTTTAGTTACGTGAAGCAAGACGAAAGCTGTTGACCAATGCCATAATTCGTAATTATTTTAATCCCATTTTAATCCGGGATAAGACCATTTTTCCTAATTTTAGGAATATCACAACGGGTAGACCATAAAACCAGTTTCATGGGGAACGTTCCGGAATTAATTATTGATTTGGCACTCATTTTAGGTGCTGCTGCCGTCATGACCATCATTTTTAAGATGTTACGTCAACCGGTTGTTTTGGGATATATTATTGCCGGAGTATTGGTAGGCCCGTATTTCAACTTTTTTCCTACCGTTGTGGAATCAGAAGGCATCAAAACCTGGGCGGAAATCGGGGTGATTTTCCTGCTTTTCGGTTTGGGACTCGAATTCAGTTTCAAGAAATTGCTCAAAGTGGGGAATGCTGCTGTCATTACCTCGCTCATGGGAGTGGGGATGACTTTTCTAATCGGCTACAACGTTGGGGTGATCCTGGGCTGGAATATGATGGACAGTTTGTTCATGGGTGGAATTCTCAGCATAGCCTCCACGACCATTATTTTCCGTGCCTTTGACGAATTGGGAGTGAAAAGCCAGAAATTTGCCGGGATTGTATTGGGTGCCCTTATCATCGAAGACCTGGTGGCAGTGGTGTTAATGGTGATTTTATCTACTGTTTCGATCAGTCGTTCTTTCCATGGATTGGACATGATCTATTCCATCGGTAAACTGATCTTCTTCCTCGTATTGTGGTTCGTTTCGGGGATTTTCTTCCTGCCCACGATCTTCAAAACCTTAAAAAAATACCTGAACGATGAAACCTTATTGGTACTTTCCTTAGCACTTTGTTTCCTCATGGTCGTGCTTTCTTCCGAAGCGGGGTTTTCACCTGCGCTGGGAGCATTTATCATGGGATCCATTTTAGCAGAAACGCCCAAAGTGGAAAAGATCGAGCACCTGGTGCAGTCAGTAAAGAACCTCTTCGGAGCGATTTTCTTCGTTTCGGTGGGAATGCTTCTCGATCCGGATATGTTAGTCCAATATGCACTTCCGATTGCGATTTCAACTATTGTGCTTTTAATTGGAAAACCCATTTTCGCCACTATCGGTGCACTATTTGCCGGCCAGCCGATCAAAGTAGCTGTTCAGACCGGGATGAGTTTATCCCAGATCGGTGAATTCTCCTTTATTATTGCAACGCTTGGAGTGACATTAAATGTTACCAGTGATTTCCTCTACCCGGTTGCGGTTGCGGTATCTGTCATTACGACTTTCACAACACCTTATATGATTGGCTTTTCGGGAAGAATGTCGGATTGGGTGACCCTGAAAATGCCCGTGAAATGGAAAAATCGCTTGTATAAATACAGCCAGGGGACCCAACAGATCACCGAAGCCAGCGATTGGAAAAAACTGCTCCGTTTTTACCTGATCAACACGGTGATCTTTTCAGTGATCATTATCAGTATCATCTTATTGGCCGACCGTTTCCTGGCACCGTTTTTCGATGAAAGTGAATGGAAGGATTTATTCATAGTTTCCCTTACGCTATTAATAATCGCACCGTTTTTATATGCGCTTGCTTTCAGAAGAGGACCTTCTCAAACCTATGCAAGTATCTGGACCAGGCCACTTTACCGTGGACCACTTTTAGCCTTAATTATTTCGCGTATCGCATTGGCTATTTTCTTCGTAGGATTTGTCTTTGCGAAATATTATTCTCCGCTTATTGCGTTTGTAGGCGTATTGGTGAGCACCTTGTTCTTCATTACGCAAAGACACCGGATCAAACGGTTTTATGGTCGCATTGAAACCCGCTTTTTGCTCAACCTGCATGATCGCGAACGTGCTCAGAAAGAGAAACAATACCTCGCGCCATGGGATTCGCATTTAACGACGTTTACGCTGGATGGACGCTCACCCATTATTGGTCAGCCCTTAAGTGCAATGAAACTGCGCGAAACATTCGGGATTAACATTGTAATTATTGAACGCGGAGACCAAACCATTAATATTCCGCGACAGGAAAATGTATTGTATCCCAATGATGTCATTTCGGTCATCGGAACGGATGAACAGCTGACAGCATTTAAAAATTACATTACCACTTCGGAAGCAAAAATCGAGTCGAAAGCCGATTCTTCCCAGGTTGGATTGCATTCCTTCTCCATTCCGGAAGATTCGAACCTGATCGGTCAAACGATGCGCCATTCCCGGATGCGCGAAATGTGTCATGGAATTGTTGTCGGACTGGAGCGCGATGACAACCGGATCGTCAACCCGGACCCTGATATGGCTTTTGAAGCAGATGATGTGATCTGGATCGTAGGTTCAAACAAGCGGATCCGGATTTATTTGCGGGATATCCTGGAGGCAAAATCAATCTAAAGGTTTTTCCTCCCCCTTGGTCCCCTTCCAAAGGGGGAGGACTTGCATTATTTACTTGAAAGATTCATTGAACAAACCGATCAATATGCGACTCCTTGTTAATCTCCGTTCCATTCAGTAAGTGATTTACCAATTCATGCATCAACAATGGGGCAAGCATATATCCTTTCGTACCCAAGCCGTTTGCAATGACCATTTTCGGGAATTCGGGATGTTTTCCCAGTAAAGGCCTTCTGTCCGGAACAGTTGGACGAACCCCGGCTTTGTGTTCCACAATCGTATAAGGCTCGGAAGTGATTGAGCTTAAATTAGCGGCGATCGTTTGTTTTCCTTCTTCCGTGGGAATCGTATTGTCCGTGTTCCAAACATAGGTTGACCCGACTTTAAATAACTGATTTCCTACTGGAAGTAGGAAACACTTGCGGTTCAGGGATTCAGCAGAATGGATTGTTTCCGATTGGATTGTGAGTACTTCACCCTTTGTCTGTTGCAGGGGAAGGTATGAAAAGAGCGGATTGTACTTCGCATCCTTTCCTTCGGCAAACACGATGTAATCATAAGAAACTCATTTGTAAACAGCATGTTCGGCATCCAATTCGGCATGATTGAATGTTTCATTGGAAAATATTCCTTTCGACTGAAAATATTCCCTGTTTGCCTGCATAAACGCACCGGTATCAATGTAAGAAGCCTGTTTCACACGT
>CBFGPJ010000022.1:0-13207 GCA_965650615.1 uncultured Fluviicola sp.
TTTGAGAAATGTTTTTGATAAAATGGAGCATGCTTTACAGCATAGTGAATGGTGTTAACTACTTGCTCAAGTACTTTACTATTTTCCATTTTTTCGACATTCTTTGATCAAATTTCGCAATTCTTCTTCAATCTGAGGTGAAGCAACCCGTTTGGTAAGGGCAATTTGATAATAATAAATTGCTTTTTTGAGTTGTTTCTTCTTCTGGAAGTACTTCCCTAATTGCTCATAAGTCACATAAGATTCCGAGTTATTTGCAATGAATTCAGAGACTTCTTTGTTAGAAAGATCCAATGTTTTATCAAACATCAGGTATGCTGAAATTTGCTGTTTCACGGATTTAAATGCCTTGAATTTTCGGTATGCATCTGAGCTTAGGAACGGATCCTGCGGAATGGAATCAACCAATTGGATATGCTTTGTTTTGAAGGTTTTTGTCAAATCGTATCCCAGGAAAGTGCCTAATTGATAATCCGTACTGGAAACGAAATACAATCTGCTTTCCGGTTGCATGACTACGCTGTGATGTGCCTGCAATTGGTTCAATGCCCTTGGATTTCCCATTCCAAGCGTATCGCCGTTCTGTGCTTCCTGGTCTCTCAGGATGGAAGCTGCTCCAAAAGTACTCAGGGGTTTTGACCCTGAAAGCAGTTGATTCATGCGATCAAAGCGGTATTTGGAATCACTTTGCGCGATGTTCTTCACATTGATCTGATCTTTTTTGAAAGAACCGGATTGATAATGGTTCGCGCAGACCAATACATCGGTTCCGCTTTCATATACTCCCAGTTTTTTCGGTGATTTTTCAATCAGAACTGCTTTTCCGTCCGCAGCAGAAGAAACCATCAACGTTTCGGAAACAAAGGTGTTTCGTTTTTTGGCGATGGCAACTGCCTCATCGATGTTTTTTGCATATTGAAGAATCTCACGTGCAAGCAGGGAAATCGGCATTTTTGAACTCGTTGGGAGATCGGATTTGGAAGCGTTGATCGTAACAGTCAATCCTTTCTCGTTCATTCCGGATGCAACACCCGTGAACCCGGCCCAGGAATAGGAAGTAAATTGATATCCTTTGCTTGGATTAACAAAAATGATCAGTTTATTCTTCGCAAAATCATCGCCCACATAGAAATCGAAATTTCTTCCGACCAATAATTCTTTATTCTCACTTTTATTGCCTTTCACAACAAAAGAAGTACAACCGACTACACTATAATCATTCAAAGCATGCCCGATGTCGTGTGCTGCGTGATAATTGAGAATACGTGTGTATTTTGAAGCGATGTAATCGTAACGGTCAGAGAAAGCCAGGGAAATTCCGTAAATCTCCTGCTGATTTTCCAATGGGATATTCTCCGGCAGATCACTGTTGAAAAACCCGACCATCAATTTAATGACATGTCGCCACAATTTATTCGGCAGGAAATTATTGATTTGCCCAACAAAAATGTCTTCCTGTTCCTGCACCAATTCTTTGGCCAATTTTCCGTAGATGACTCCACGTTCATAAGGTTCGCCTTCCAGGTACATTTCCCAAACACCGAATTTGTTCTTTTTCAGGTAGGAATTCCCCAGAACATAATGATCTTTCCCTACTTGTTTTCGTTCTCCTATATGGATTTCCGGAACTTCTGGTGTGTCAATCTGGGCATTAAACAACACGATTGTAAACAATACAAAAATGAATGCAAAAAGGATTTCTGTTGGAATCCAAATCAGACGAAATAGGTATTTTAAAAGGGTTTTGATCACACGTATTGAATAATTGAGTACAAATATACGCTATTTTTGAGCTGAATGTCAGTGATTTCAATAGCTTATACGATGATAAGTATTATTAACAATCCGGAATCTACCGTTGCTTACTTCAAGAAGGAGGATTATGATCAACTAATTGCAGGAGGATTAAATAAACGAGTTGTTGAAAAAGAAGGCGTCCGGACATTGCTCAGTGAATTGGGCTGCGATGGACTTGAAATATGTCATAAAGAAAGCGGGCAGCCATATTTTAAACAAAATCCGGAACTGTTCTTATCTGTTTCTCATGCAAAAGGATGGTTTGCGGTCAGTGTGGGCCCCGAACCTGTCGGAATAGACATTCAATCCTTTTCTTCGCGTTTGAAACAGGGCCAGGACTATTTTCGCAACCAGCGTGAAGTTTCTTTTTCCGAAGATGAAAATGCGCTGCATCTGATTTGGGGTGCAAAAGAGGCTTTTTACAAATTGAAAGAAGGTCAGATTCCCGATTTGAAGGAAGAAGTCAGTGTTCTGGCTATTTCGGATGATACCTTAACCATTGATTTCGATTTACATACCTATACGTTCGGTTATCTGGTTTTGGGAAGCACTTTCCTTGTTTTCTCGCTATAAGAAAATGATGTGACAGAGAAAGACTATTCATTAATAATCCTAAATTTACTTCCATTAATGATACTGCCTATGAAAAAATTAACTCTTGGTCTGCTGTTTATAATCGTTCTCGCTTCCTGCAAAAAGAATTATGAGTGCGCTTGTGATTACTACATGAATGGTTCATTACAGACAAGTGATGTTAGAACTTTCAAAAATACTAAGGCGAAAGCTGAGAGCAGCTGTAACGGATTGAATAATTCAGGAAATTTTGTTTCCGGAGGGATGAATATTGAGACCGAGACAAAATGCACTTTGAAATGATTTTTTGAATACTTTTGAGAAAGCTGTTTGTCCAATGGGTATGGATGGCTTTTTGATCTAGTATTATGAAGAATTCAATCCTTGTTGCCGGCTTCTTGTTGTCCTTCCATTCGTGGACGCAAATTTTCCATGTTTCTGACACTTCAGCCCTGTTGGTGAAAACAACGAGTCAATCTCCGGCTCATTGGTACATTGAAGTCTTTTCGGATGCTTCGGTAGATACAACACTACGATGGAAAGCAACACATTTTGACAATATTCCCCCGGAGTGGGAGATCTTAATGGACGATCAAACGGTTTCACATTCCAATGTAGAAGTTGGCGACAGTGCCGATTTTACATTGTTGACGAACCAGCCTTTTGCTACTAAATTAATTATCGGTGCCATGTTGAACGGAACTCCGGGACATGGGATTTGCTATTTCGATGTTTATGATCCTTACAATCCTTCGGTTGTGCAAACGATCAGCTATGAGTTTATTGTTACACAATCCACGAATGGAATCGGTGCTATCGGGATCAATGATGCTTCTTTTCTGGAATGGAAGGAAGGTGTTTTGAAAGTGAAAGAGGATCGGGAAGCTCATTTTGAAGTAGTCGACCTTTCGGGCAAATCAATTGTCAACAACAAACTAACAAATCAGTTGAACATTTCTGATTTACCCAAAAATCAAACATTCATTATTAGAGTAAAGCTTGATTCAAGACAATCTATTATCAAGATTTATAACTGATTGTAACTATTCTATTTAAACTCATTCATAAAAATTATACACCCTATGGGAATAGCTATTTGTGCATTTAATTCCATTGAAATGAACGATGAGGAATTAGTGAAAGATGAACTAAACTTATTTGTGAAATGGGAACTAAGTGACATGTTTAATGATTTAATACTTAGACGGGAATTCCTTTATGAACATGCAGAACTGGACCAAATAGGTAAAATAATAGATGTGGATGTTGAACCGATTTATGCTATGAGTTTTTATTGGGACAAAGCTGCAGAAGCCGAGTCCCTGTCTGCTTTAAATGATGAAGCCGGTAAAGCAAAACAACAGGCAATTATTCAAACCATTAATGAGAGCCTGATCGGCAACCTGGATCTTGTTCTTCAGACAGTTGTTTATATGGAAGACAAACTGGAGGGAATTGATAACCTGGAGGAGCTGATTATTCAGTCAAATGACGGTTTTTTTGATAATCATACCTACTTTAAGAAATCTGTTAAGGAATATGAGTGTAATATCTTAGCAGATATTAAAAAAATGAAGGAATTTTTAGTGTTTGCAAAATCACTTGGAGCCGATACCAGCTACTTTAAATTCAAACCGAATTTTTAAAGTATAAACACATGGGAACCTGGGGAGTTGGAATAGAAGATAACGATACGGCAAGTGAGGTGATCGCAGATTATTATTCACTGCATGAAACTATGTCGGTAGTACAGGTTATGGATAGGCTGACAGACTTTTATAAACAAAAGATCGAATCACCGGAGGAGAGCAATAATTTTTGGCTCGCTGTTGCAAAAGCGCAACTGGAAACAAATACCTTACAAGCGGATGTTGCGGAACGTGTAAGAATAATTATCGAAACGGGAGCGGATTTGATGTTGTGGAAGGAATTAAATGCAAGCGCGAAGGATTTGGAAGCCAGGGAGGAAGAATTGACCGGTTTTTTGGCCCGTTTAAACGCTTCATTGAAAGGCTAAAGATCTTATCATTCCTCAATGTCCAGGATTTTATCCGCCAAAACAGAACTAAGTTTATAGTAGCTTTCCGTTGTCCAGCCGCCAACATGCGGAGTAAGTAAAATTTTGTCGGATTCCAATAAAAATTTCAGTTCTTCATTGTCCGTTTCATCAAAGAACTGTTCAAACGATTTTTTCTCAAATTCATTTACATCTAAACCTGCTGAAATCGTTGTTCCTTTTACAATTGATTCAATTAATGATTTAGTTTCAACTATTTTTCCTCTTGACAAATTCAATAGATAGATGGGTTTTCCAAGAGCATCAAAAAACTCCTGGTTAGCGAAATAAATAGTTTCTTCATTCTGTGGAATATGAAAAGAAATCACATCTGATTTTCTGAGAAGGGCTTCGAGTGTTGCTTCGATCACAAAATCATCTCCGAACCCGGTTTTGTATTTGTCGTATGCAAGCAGTGTAATATCAAAACCACGCAGTTTTCTTGCAAATGCTTTTCCATTGTTTCCAAATCC
Source organism: uncultured Fluviicola sp. (assembly GCA_965650615.1). Taxonomy (GTDB): domain Bacteria; phylum Bacteroidota; class Bacteroidia; order Flavobacteriales_D; family Crocinitomicaceae; genus Fluviicola. The sequence goes on from CBFGPJ010000022.1 coordinate 4,900, forward strand.
GATAATTCCAACAGTTTTTCCGTCCAATTCAACACCTCTGTTTCCTTCCCGGTCCCAGAGACCATTTTTCACATCCCTGTTTGCCGTATGGATCTTATTCATCATGGAAAGTAACATTCCAAGTGCATGTTCACCAACTGCGTTGCGATTTCCTTCCGGAGCATTGTAAAGTTGGATTCCGCGTTTTAGGCAATACATTTCGTCAATGTTTTCCATGCCGGCTCCGGAGCGTGCAATGAATTGAAGTTTCGGAGTAAATTGTAAAAAGGATTCATCCATTGTGAAACGGGACCGGATCACAATTCCGTGAGCATCTGCCAGTTGAGTTTCGCATTGTTCCCTTGTCCAGTCATGCGCCTCAATACATTCGTACTCACCGCTTTGAACCAATCGTTCGGAAAGAACAGGATGCACCGTATCTAGAAAGAATACTTTTTTCATGAAATGAATTTAGTACTCCGAAAGTACCTTTTATTCTTTAAACGGTTTTATGACAAACTGTAAAATTATCTTGATAATCTGTTCGATCAGGGAAAAGGTGGTGCGATTGGATTCTCCGATATAATCCTGCAGCAGATTGACAGGTTTTAGATTTTCACCGGTTTTTTCAAGGTTCAGTTTTATTTTCTGCGCATGTATTTCGCGTTGAACCTTCAGGATTTTCAGGTCCAGTTCTATTTCTTCAAATGAAGAGTATATTTTCGGTTTTTTCTCCATCAGTCGTTAAAAAATAGTTTGGAAAATGTCCGTAAAATGGGGCGTTCAATGAATCGAAGCCGCAGAAACAGGATCAGAAGAACCAAAATGAAATATGCTCCTGCAAGGATTAAAAATCCCAGCGCCATGCTGTTCAATGCATCTCCGATAGCCAGTGCAGCGGCTATGGATCCGAAGAGGAAAGCAATCATCAGGAAGAAACCAACCAATATGAGTTTGACGATGGTTCGCGTAGATTTCATGATAAATTGAAATCCCCGCAATTTGTAATATTGTACGGTACTTTCTACGTATGCTTTGGTTTCTTCCTGAATTTTTTGAGTGCTCTCCTTTAGTTCTTCAAACGCCATCTTACTTAGCTGTTGCTTTTTTTGCGGATCCTTTCAGAAGTTCTAATTTTTCCTCTAAAAGTGAAATTAATTCATCTTTTTCATGGAGTCCGCTTGAAATAGCCTGATCCAGAAAATCTCCCACGTCTTCTCCTTTGCGGTGAAGCAATTGAGCTAATTCATGGTACTTGTCCATCAGATTGTCTTTTCCGCTGTTCAGATTGTCTTTCAATTTCTGACGTGTTACCGATCCTTTATCAGGTGCCAATAAAATTCCAATACCTGCACCAATCACAGCACCTGCAAGAAGCGCGACGATAATATTTCCTGTGTTACTTGACATGATATGTTGTTTTTATGTGTTCTTACTAAATGTAGCCAAAAAATCGGGCGTGTGGAAAAGTTGGGGGATCTTTTAACGTTAATTTTAAGTTAGGCGAGCTGAAATTCGTGAATTCGTGGCTGCAATCTATTTCAATTCCGACATGACGAAACTGCTGTTCACCTGTCCGATGTGTGGGATACGCGCCAATTGACTCTTAAGGAAATCCTGGTAAACTTCCATATTGGCTACCTCGATCATGAGCATATAGTCTGTAGCTCCGGCAACGTGATAGGCATGGATGACTTCCGGCAATTCCTTAATGGCGGCTTCAAATACATCAATTCCTTCTTTCTCGTGGCTTTTTAAACTTACCTGGCAGACTACTTTCAATTCCTTGCCAACCGCTTTCCGATTGATAAGGGCAGTGTAACCCTGGATAACACCCATACGTTCAAGTCGCTTGATCCGTTCGAAAGTTGGGGTAATCGATAAACCGATCTTACCTGCGACTTCCTTGTTATTCATCTTCCCATTTGACTGAAGAAGTGTAATTATTTGGTGATCAATTGAATCCAATGTTGTCATTCTCTGTGCTTTTGAGAAAAAAATTCTGCTTTAATACGTTAACCAGGTGAAAAACAGAATGAATTATCTTCATTTCATATAAATATAGAATAATATTCTGTTATTCGGGAAATATGCCAAAATTGATTTTACTTAGTGGCCGTGTTAGCAGATAAAAATCTGATTTAAGAGCAGAATTGTTCAGAATCAGGTTCTTCAAGAACACGCAAAATTGTTAAAAGATCTTTGTTTTTAGTTGATTTACACTGTGTTTTCAAACAGTGTAAGCAATTTTTCATAAAAATTTCACAGTGTTGAAACAACGCTTTGTTATTTTCTCCGTCATAGGTTGTGAAGTGGGAAATTGAAATTGATTAATCACAAAAACAAGAACCCCAATAGACACCACAGTCTAAATTACTACTGCGTTAAAGCCCGGTTGATAAATTCGACCGGGATTTTTTATTCCTGCCGACTGACTTTAGTAATCCATTTCCCCATTTTTTCAGCGAAACGAATCCCACTCTTGTCTACCCACTTATAATAGAAATGGGAGACCAGGAAGGAAACCGCCAGGGATGCGGTAAATGAAATCAAAAAGGGAATGAAATAAGTTCCCGGTTTCCATAATTCACGGAAAATGAAAAAACCAAACGAACACATCACTGCCAAATGAAGCAGGTAAAAAGAGAAGGAGATTTTGCCCAGGTATAAAAAGGGCTTGATAGCGAAAAAGCGTCTGAAATTTTTATCAAAGCAACTAACAAAAAGGATGCAAAACGCCCCTAATACATGAAAAAGATCATATCCGCTTGTCCAACTCCAATCAATCCATTTCCAGATACTTTGTTGCGTGAAAAACCCTTGCGGAAAGGAACTGAAGTAAATTCCCGTTACCAGAAGAAAGCACTTGATGCAAATACCCTTGATCCCTTTCGGAAAAGAAAACCCGTCTATAAAAAGCCTGCTAATAAGTGATCCGAGAATAAAAGCAGCGTAAAATTTTTTGTCCGTAAGCAAGATCAAAACAGCAACCATGATATGGAGCAGGATCGTTTTTTTAGTGTCTCCGGTCAAAGCCAAAAAGGAAAACAAGAGCAAAGAACCGAGGAATTCAATGGTCATAGTCCACAACACAGCATTGTAGCGGTTATCATTATTTAAAAAAACGTCGAAGAACATGTTTTTCAAAACATCTCCCGGGCCGCGGATATCAGTAAACAAACCGCCAAGCCATTCTTGGGATTTGGTAATATTACCAACGGATTTGTGCGCGAAAAGTCCGGAGAGAAATAAAATATAGCAGATCATGATCGATCCGGCAACCGGAAGAAATAACCGGAAATACCTCTTGACAGCATACTCCGTTAACAATTTGCGGCTTCCTGACAGATGAAACTTATAGCTTAGAACAAATCCGCTTAAGACAAAAAAGATAGAAACCGCAAAGCCTCCGTTGAAGAAAATGTTGAGCGGCGTCTTTGCAATCAGTAATTCAATCGATCCGTTCCCAAGATGGATCTTTTCCGGGTCCAGATAATTAATTGCGGGAAAGAACGCCAATCCGAAATGATGCAGAACAACGATCATCATGGCAACGCCACGTACACCATCCAGGAAACCCAGTTTGTTTTTTAGAGATTCGATACCCATGCGTGGCTAAAGTATAAATAAAATGTTTGGGAAGCTTAAGTCGGCGATTCTCATTATCTTCGCACATAAAATTTCAAAACAATAGAATAGCAATGAACACACATTCCAAACTTCAGATATACAATACCCTTTCGGGTGAAAAAGAGGTATTTAAACCTATTGTTGATGGAAAAGTAGGAATGTATGTTTGTGGACCTACACTATACAGTGAACCGCATATGGGTAACATGCGCACTTTCATCAATTTCGATTTGATCTATCGTTACCTGATGTATGTGGGTTACCAGGTGAAGTATGTGCGTAATATCACAGATGCCGGACACATTACCAATTCTGCAGGTGAAGCGGTCGATTCTATCGGAAAAGCTGCGCGTGTAGAACAGGTTCAATCTCTGGAAATCGTTTACAAATACAACGTAAAATTCCAGGATTTACAGCGTATCTATAACTTGCTTCCTCCATCAATAGAACCAACAGCTACCGGACATATTCAGGAACAAATCGAAGTGATTGAGAAAATCATTGAGAATGGTTTTGCGTACGTAGTGAACGGCTCGGTGTATTTCGATGTCCGTGCTTACAGCGAAAAGTTCGAGTATGGAATTTTGAGTGGACGTAAAGTGGATGAATTGGCAGAAGAAACGCGTGAATTGAATGCACAGGACGAAAAACGTTTCTTTGCAGATTTCGCCTTATGGAAAAAAGCAAACCCGGACGATATGCAGATCTGGCGCTCACCATGGGGTGATGGAAATCCGGGTTGGCACATTGAATGTACTGCAATGAGCACGAAATATTTGGGTGATCAGTTTGATATTCACGGTGGTGGACTAGATTTAAAATTTCCGCATCACGAAGACGAGATTGCGCAGAGCTGTGGCTCGGTTGGTATGAATCCGGCAAATTACTGGATGCATGCAAACATGTTGAATGTGAATGGGAAAAAGATGTCCAAATCGCTGAACAATTATTTCCTGCCGAAAGAGATTGTGGACGGAACAACTGAAGTTTTCGACAAGCCGTATACTCCGCAGGTTATCCGTTTCTGTATGATGCAGGCTCACTACCGCAGCACACTCGATTTCACAGCAGATTCTCTGAACGCAGCAGAAAAAGGATTTGTGCGTTTGTCGGAAGCTTATGAAAAACTGGGCTCTTTGGAGACAGCAGCGGCATCTTCCCAGGATGTTCAGGCCCTGGTTGATTCATTCTATAAGGCAATGGATGACGATTTCAATGCACCGGTATTGATTGCAGGTTTGTTTGATGCGGTGAAATACATCAATACAATTTCAGAAGGAAAGGCAACCATTACTGCAAGTGATTTGGAATTGTTGACGAAAGAATTTACCGGATTTATTTTTGATGTATTGGGTTTGACAATCGAAAAAACATCCTCTGACGGTGCTTTGACCACTGTGATGGATTTGGTTTTGGATATGCGCAAAGATGCACGTGAAAATAAAGATTGGAGTACGTCGGATAAAATCAGGGACCGTTTGGCAGAAGCCGGAATTGTTGTGAAAGACGGCAAGGATGGCGTGACGTGGACAGTAAAGTAGATATTTCAGATCTCCCCTTGAGGGGAGAATAAGAGGGGTGGCCATCCCCCTTTATCCCCCTTCGAAGGGGGAACTGAATGGTCCTCCTGAATATTATGAGTGAACATTTCGGAAAAGCATACAAACTCTGCAGTCGGAAAACAATCGACCGTCTCTTCAAGGAGGGAAAGCAGCTGCGTGCATTTCCTTTAAGCGTTTACTACCTGGAAATTGAAAATATAGAAAAAGTACCTTTTCAGGTGGTGATTTCAGCTCCAAAACGCCAGTTTAAACGCGCACATGACCGAAATTATGTGAAACGGCTGATCAAAGAAGTCCTGCGTAAAGAGAAACAGCCTTTGGAAAATCTGTTAACCCCTTCCGGAAAGCAATTGGCATTGTTCATAATATATACCAATAAGGAAATAGTGACTTATCCCGAACTGGAGAAATGTATGAAAAAACTGATCGGGAAATTGCTTGCAGAACTGCAAACCGAACAGTAAATAGCATTTACGGTCATCCAACAGATTGACCATTCGTCAAAAAACCTAAAAAATCAAGTCCGATTCCCAATCTTTCGGTATTTTTACCTTCTTAGATTCCCATTCTACGGAATGGTTTTTGAGAGTCATCAGCTGCTTTTGATAAAAATCAAGCAGTAGCTCGGATAAAAGAAAAATAACAGTTAAAAATATGAAGCAATTCTTGCATGTTTTCGCGTTGGTAACCATCCTTATTGGTTTCAATTCCCAGGTAAAAGCACAATCCAATGGATTCGAGGAAATCAAGTCCATGGAATTGATGGACCTCATTTTTCAGCAATTGGAAACCAATTATGTAGATGAGATCAAACCCGGAGAAATGAGCAAAACGGCTATCGATGCCATGTTGAAACAATTGGATCCGTATACGGTTTATTATCATGAATCAAACATGGAAGATTACCGCATGATGACTACCGGGCAATACGGTGGAATCGGTGCATTGATCCGTAAAATGGGTGACTATACTTACATCGCGGAGCCTTATGAAGGAAAACCTGCTCAATTGGCAGGAGCCATGGCAGGAGATAAAATTCTTTCCATTGACGGAAAAGACATGAAGGGAAAACCAAGCGATGAGGTTTCCGACGGTTTACGCGGACCAAAAGGATCTACAATCCAATTGCTTGTGGAGCGTGCCGGCCAGGAAAAAACAATTTCCATTACACGCGATGAGATCAAACTGGCAGATGTTCCTTATTTCGGAATGCTGAATAACGGAACGACCGGTTACATTAAATTGAACAGCTTTACACAGACTGCCTCAGCGGAAGTGATTTCAGCTTACGGTAAATTGAAGCAGCAGGGAATGACAAACCTGGTTTTAGACTTGCGTGGAAACGGTGGAGGTTTGTTAATCGAAGCTGTGAAGATCGTCAATATCTTCGTGAAGAAGGGCCAAACGGTTGTTACAACCAAAGGCCGTATTCCGGAGGAAAACAGAACATATGCCACCTCTGCGGATCCATTGGATCTAACGATTCCGTTAGTTGTTTTGGTTGATGGAGGTTCTGCTTCCGCTTCTGAGATTGTTTCCGGAAGTTTACAGGATTTGGACAGAGCGGTAATTATCGGGGAAAACTCTTATGGAAAAGGATTGGTACAACGTACCTTCGATTTGAAATACGGATCAAAGATCAAGTTGACGATCTCAAAATACTATACACCTTCAGGACGTTGTGTGCAGCGTTTGGAGTACTACGACAAGGAACTGGGAGACAAACCGAAAGCCATTGCGGATTCCCTGTTGAAGACATTTACAACTGCAAATGGCAGAAAAGTAATTGACGGACGAGGAATTGAACCGGATATTGTAGTTGAAAAAGATGATTACTCCCGCTTGCTTTTAATGTTGGTGAGTAATAACGTTATTTTCAATTTTGCCACAGACTACAAACGTTCCCACGAAACAATTGCTCCTGCAAAGACTTTTAAGTTAAGCAATGAAGATTACGCAGCATTCAAAGCTTATGCATTGAAACAGGACTTCACCTATTCAACTGCTTCCGAAGAACAATTGGAACGTATGAAAAAGACGGCTGAAGATGAAGGTTATTTCGAAGATATTAAATCCGATTACGAACAATTGTTGTCAAAAGTCACTCCTTCCAAAGAACGTGACCTGGATAAGTTCAAGGATGAAATTGAGGAAATCTTGTCCAGCGAGATCGTATCGCGTTACTATTATCAAAATGGTCGTGCCGAATTGGCTTTTCAATACGATAAAGATGTTCAAAAAGCATTGGAGGTTCTGGCAGACACTAAAAGAGTAAATACTATTCTCGGAAAATAAGCGTTATCGATTTATATAGCGATTACTTATGCTGGATAGGCTGACCGGGAAACCCGTTCATTATTATATTCAATTGGTTGCAATGATGGGAATTGCGGCAGGATTACCCTTCAGTAAAATTCCGCTTTCCATCGGAACAATGCTTTTAGGACTCAATGTTATCCTGCTTTGGGATTGGAAAAAAGTTTGGAAAAACTGGACTTCAAATCGCTGGCTTTGGCTTCTCTTCGCTTATTTTACGCTGGAAATTCTTTCCGTTCTTTGGACTTCGGATAAACACGAAGCCTGGAACATGATCCGGAGGGAATTAACACTTTATGCCATTCCATTAACGATTGTTGCCATTCCATTAACGGCATTTAAGCATTACAAATGGGTTGCACTAAGCTTCCTTTCGGCAGTTTTCATTACAAGTTTCATCAACACAGGAACCTATTTTCATTGGTGGGGTTCCAAAGTATATGATGACATCCGAAGTCTTTCTCTTTTCGTTTCGCATTTGCGCTATGCCATGATGATTATTCTGGCACTGGTTTTTTGTGCAGCATGGTGGATCCGGAAGTTTCCTTACCGCTGGATTGCTATCATCCTGGCTGCCTGGTTCATTTACTACACGGTCCTTTCCCAGATCTGGATGGGTGTGTTTACACTGTCCGGGGTAGTTTTAATGATGTTCTTCTTTAAAATAAAATCCATCCGGGTTCGTTGGATCAAACGGACGTTCATTGCCTCCTTCAGTGCGCTGATAATATTTGTGTGTGTCTTCTTATACATAAAACTCCAGCCGATCCCACATAAAGTGCAGGTGAGTACCTATGATTATCTAAAGAAAACCGTAAATG
>CBFGPJ010000023.1:0-13192 GCA_965650615.1 uncultured Fluviicola sp.
TACCGTTGGGTTCGGATTAAATAAAACCGTTGCTGTTCCGGAACCTGTTGCTGAGCAAGCACCCATTGTAACAGTTGATACCGTATATGTTCCGTTTGCCGTTGCGTTAATTACATAAGGAGAAACTGTTACTCCGGTAGCCGAATTCGTTGTTGTTCCATCCGAATACGTAATATTCCATGGGCCCGCACCGGTTAAAGCGATATTCACAGGTAATGTTCCCGAACCACACTGTGTACCACCACCTGAAACAGTAGCTGTTGGTGTTGTTGCAATCGTTACACTAAAAGTTTCTGCATCTGCCGGACATGAACCGTTTGCAGCAATTGCATTTGTTACGGTATAGGTTCCGGCAGTACTTGAAGCCAAATTGATCTCACCTGTTGAAGTATTAATAACCAATCCGCCTGTCGAGCTAAATGATCCCGCACTCGCTCCCGCACCAAATACCGGGCTTGGATTTGTTCCATTCGTGCAGTAACTCGCCTGTGCATATGTAAATGCTGCATCAGGAGATCCTGAGATCACGATTGTCTGTGTACTTGTATTCGGACAAGCACCTGAAGTGTTGTACGTAACCGAATATGTTCCGGAAGTACTTCCACCAACATTAATTTCTCCGCTTGTTGTATTTGCAAAAACCAATCCCGCCGGCGTAGCAGAGAAAGTTCCTGCAACGGAAGTTGTTGGTGTTTGGTTTGGCGACATATCACAAATAGCATTTGATGGGTACGTGAATGTCGCGTTATCCAATGAATTCACAGTAATGGTTTGTCCTGCTGACGCAGGTGAAGTACATCCTAAAGCTGCCGCTGTAACAGTGTAAGTTCCTGCAGTGCTCACAGTAATTGATTGAGTGGTTGCACCATTTGACCAGGTATTACCTGTAGCAGCAGACGAGGTCAATGTAACGGAACCGCCGGTACAAAATGTAGTTGGCCCTCCAGGTGTAACCGTTGGTGCAGCCGGAAGCGGATTTACTGTAATCGTTTGTGTTGTATAATCGAAACAACTGCTCCAGAAACCACCGTTTGTTCCTAAAAGAACATCGTAAGTGCCTGCAGCCGGATGTGTATACGTTGTAGTCCCTGACCAGATATACGGCGACATGTTATCCATGTCATAAACAAAAGTGGAGTCAGCAGTAGCAGTTCCGAAATGTGTTCTGAAGATCTGGTAATTCATCATTCTGTTCGTGAAAGCACCGGTCGGAGTAGATCCGTTTGTATACGTTACCGGTGTTCCCTGGCAAACAGTAGTAGCAGAAGCAGTGTATTGCGTATTGATGCTATAGCTTACGATCGGTGCCAAAAGAGGCTCGAAGTTGTTATTACCAATCTCTGTAAATGCAGGAATTGTAATCCAGCTTCCTCCCGAACTTGCATATCCTGCATAACTGGATTTAAAACGTGCATACAATTCATCATAAGGTTGCCCTGCTGCAGCATTATTTACATAAACCGTAAAAACACCGTTTGTATTGGTTGCCTGAATAACTACCGCGTAATTACCTGTTACAGTTGCCGGAGCTGCAAAATTCACCGTGTGATATCCCTGTACATTACTTGTAAATGTGGTTGTTCCGCTCGTGATCAAAGTTGTAGGCGTATTTGCCCCATTGACGTTATACACAGAAGCAGTAATGGTAACGCTTGGCATTCCATCCGTATCATTGTTCATTCCAAAAAACTCTACTCCACTGATCGAGATACTGGAAGTATTTAAAAATGTTTGGGAAAAAGCTTCGTTATCAGCTTGCCAGATATCAAAAGTATAGAAGGTATTTGTACCTAAAATCTGTTCTTTGGCTTGTGGATAACGGAGCGTATCGACACATAAAAGGGTTTTTTGACCGTTGTTAATCCCAGCAGGTCTGTTTAATAAATTTGAATTGGTTACCGGCCGAACTCCTGATTTAGGTCCTTGTTGGGCGAAACCAAACATACTTCCCGCGCATAGCGAGAGCAGTAGTAATGATTTTTTCATAGTAAGCTAATAAAATTAATGTGGCCCTAAGATAGGGAATCAGTATTTTATTTCTCAATAATTTAACATTTAAATGACTGTTTCAGAGAGATTTTTAACATTGATATGACAATAAATGATCTGCTCAATTAACCCTTATCCGGAAGAATAAACTATAAAATTAATCACTAAATAAGCAGACAATTATAAAACAAAAAATGTCTGCCGATTGGCAGACATTTTAAGGTGACTTCGACTTCGCACAGTCACCTCCCATATTATTCTAATCCGCTTTAAAAGGTAATTGAGCGGAGTTGAAATCAAATTTTATCTACACGGATCAAAGTATCCGCATCTTCTTCGATATCTGTTGAAAGTCCTTCAAAATTGTCTGAGGTAATCTTCAGATCTGTAGCCAAAACCTCATCGCAAATGAATTGCTTGTTCGCTTCGGCAGCTAATTGAATGAACTCGGAGGATTTCAGAGTCAACCGAATCTTATCGGTAACCTCCAAACCAGAGTCCTTACGCAAATTCTGGATACGGTTCACCAATTCTCTTGCTACTCCTTCCATACGTAAAGTCTCCGTGATGGTAGAATCCAAAGCAACGGTCAAACCATTTTCAGATGCAACCAGCCATCCCGGAATGTCTTCCGCGCGGATCTCGAAATCACTCAGATCGAGGATCACTTCTTCCCCGTCGACCTGGCCTCTCCAACCTTGGTTTTGCTCAATTTGGGCAATGTCATTCTGATCCATTTGCGCTACCAACGTTGCAATAGACTTCATTTGTTTTCCGTATTTCGGTCCGATAGTCTTGAAATTCGCTTTGATGGATTTTACAAAGATATCGTTCGATGCATCCAGTAATTCCAGTTCTTTCACATTCACTTCGGAAAGGATCAATGCCTGAACATGTTCAATATTTTTAGCAAACTGCGCATTCAGTACAGGCACCATGATCTTTTGAAGCGGCTGGCGTACACGGATCTTTTCTTTCGCACGTAATGCCAGTACCAATGATGAAACATTTTGAGCAATCTCCATTTGTGCCTCCAGTTCCAAATCGATCAAATCCGTATTGGATTTCGGGAAGAACGCCAAATGGACCGAATTCACCGGGTGACGGCCCGAAATTTCATTCAGATCGGAGAATAACTGATCCAGATAGAACGGAGCAATCGGTGAACCCATGATCGCTACAGCTTCCAAACAGGTATATAAGGTTTGATAAGCCGAAATCTTATCTGCTTCGTAATCTCCTTTCCAGAAACGTCTGCGGCAAAGACGTACGTACCAGTTCGACAATTGGTCCGTAACAAAATCCTGGATCAGACGCCCTGCTTTTGTTGGTTCGAATGAAGCATACGCTTCATCCACCTGTGCAATCAGGGAATTCAATTTCGATAGGATCCAGCGATCAATTTCCGGACGCTCATTCAACGGAATTTCCGCTTCCGAATAGTTAAATCCATCAATATTTGCATACAATGCAAAGAAAGAATACGTATTGTAAAGTGTTCCGAAGAATTTGCGCTGCACTTCCGTAATTCCATCCGTATCAAATTTCAGGTTATCCCATGGCTGCGCATTGGTAATCATGTACCAGCGCGTTGCATCCGGACCGTATTTCGACAAGGTTTCGAACGGATCAACGGCATTTCCCAAACGCTTGGACATTTTCTGTCCATTCTTGTCCAACACCAATCCGTTAGACACTACGTTCTTGTATGCAACCGAATCAAAACACATTGTAGCAATTGCGTGCAAGGTATAGAACCAGCCACGTGTTTGGTCCACCCCTTCCGCAATAAAGTCTGCCGGATAAGATCGGTTATTATCTATCAATTCTTTATTCTCGAACGGATAATGCCATTGTGCATAAGGCATAGCCCCCGAATCAAACCACACATCGATCAGATCGCTTTCACGCTTCATAGGCTTTCCGGAAGGAGAAACCAGCGTAATTTCATCCACATAATTCTTGTGTAAATCAATTTGCGCATAATTCTCTTTAGAGAAATTGTTCGGTTTAAATGCTTCCAGTGGGTTTTCAGTCATCAAACCTGCTGCAACCGCTTTAGCACATTCTGCTTTCAGTTGCTCTACGGATGAAATACATACGCGCTCATCGCCATCTTCCGTAGACCAGATCGGGATCGGAATTCCCCAATAACGCGAACGCGATAAGTTCCAGTCGTTGGCATTTTTCAACCATTCTCCGAAACGGCCACTTCCTGTAGAAGCCGGTTTCCAGTTAATCGTATTGTTCAATTCGATCATGCGGTCCTTCACATTGGTTACCTTAATGAACCAGGAATCCAATGGATAGTATAATACCGATTTATCTGTTCTCCAGCAATGCGGGTAACTGTGTTCGTATTTTTCGATCTTGAACGCACGGTTTTCGATTTTCAGTTTCAAAGCAATACGCTCGTCAACCGACATGTATGCTTTCAAATCCGGGATCACCGATTTCAAACCTTCCCGCTGCTTGCGGAATTCCGTTTCAGTTTCTTCATCCGTCAGATAATCCGCTTTCACATATTCACCTCCCAATCCGAAAAGCGGATCCGAAACTTCCATGCGAAAACGACCACGTAAGTCTACCAATGGGACCGGAACACCTTTTTGGTCCAGAACCAGCATAGCCGGAACTCCCGATTCGGCAGCAACACGTGCATCATCCGCACCAAAAGTCGGTGCAATGTGTACGATTCCCGTACCATCCGATGTCGTTACGAAATCTCCGGAAATCACGCGGAATGCCTGATCAGCATTTTCATGAGGCAATGCTCCCGGCAATAGTTGTTCATAACGGATTCCGACCAAGTCAGAACCTTTGCATTCGCCAAGTACAACAAACGGAATGTTCTTCCCCGATTTATCATATCCCGCCAATCCGGATTCATCATCAACGGCAACAAATCCTTTTCCGAAATGGTTTTTCACCAAATCTTTCGCCAATATCACTTGAACCGGTTCATGCGTGTATTGATTGAAGGTTGAAACCAAAACATACTCAATGTTTGGTCCGACGCACAATGCAGTATTCGAAGAAAGTGTCCATGGAGTAGTGGTCCATGCCAAAATGAAGGAGTTATCAGAGAAGGTTCCTCCCTCCTGCCCCCCTCCGAAGGGGGAATTGGATCCGCTTGCAATTTTGAACTGTACAACGACAGTCGTATCTTTCACATCGCGGTAACAACCAGGCTGGTTCAATTCATGTGATGACAACCCGGTTCCTGCCATTGGCGAATACGGCTGGATCGTATAACCTTTGTACAATAAGTTCTTTTCATACAACTGACCCAATAACCACCAAACAGATTCCATGTATTTCGGATCGTAAGTGATATACGGATCGTCCATATCCACCCAATAACCCATTTCCTCTGTCAAACGGTTCCAGATATCCGTGTAGCGCATTACTGCTTCACGACATGCCTTGTTATATTCATCTACCGAGATTTTCTTCCCGATATCTTCCTTGGTGATTCCCAATTCTTTTTCCACACCCAATTCCACAGGTAAACCATGCGTATCCCATCCGGCTTTACGCTTTACCTGCTTTCCTTTCAGGGTTTGGTAGCGACAAAAAATATCTTTAATCGAACGAGCCATTACGTGGTGAATACCCGGCAATCCATTCGCTGATGGCGGCCCTTCAAAGAAAACAAACGGTTCAGCTCCCTCACGTGTAGACACGGAAGTTTCAAAAACGCGTTCATTTTTCCACTTTTCAAGAACTGATTGCGCAACGTTCGGCAGGTTCAGTCCTGAATACTCGTTATACTTCTGACTCATAAACTTTAAATCGATTAAAGAGATTTTTCAAAACAGATGCAAAGGTACTAATTTCCTGTGTATTTCGGACTATTCCTCCATGCACTAATGAAGACAAAAACCCGTTTTTATATCTACCGATTTAAACTTAGTTTTGCAGATACACATTCCAGGTATGACCTTTCGAAAAGCTTGTCGGTTTTTACTCCTTCCATCTCTATCTACAGCAATTGCTGTTCTGGTAGTGAGTTGGCTTTTCCGTGTGCTTACCGAAGCACTATCCATTGAGTTGAACCAGGGAATTTTACTGGGATGGATTCCTGTTCTTTTAGGAACTCTAGGCTACTTCTTAGTAATTCATCACCGGCTTCGCTTATTTTTCAGTAAAATCCACGACAAAAATTACCTGTTTTCTCTCCTTGCAATAGCGTTCCTCGCTTTTCCGGGCGTATCCTTCCAGATTGCCTATGAAAACTTCAAACTGAAAGTAGAGGAAACGGATGATTTAACAAAAATCAATCCCGCCAAAAAAACGATTGTCTGGAAATACGCGGGTATTTCTCCGAAGGAAAGTCAAATTTACATTTCCAATTTCCAGGAATATACATCGGGCAAACATCCTTCCACTGATTTTATGACCTATGCGTTAGTCCATTTAAAGAAAGAAAATCGCTGGATTGTTGTATCCGAGTCAGAACGTATCGACAATGATGAAAGCGGGGCAAAACAATACGACCTTGAAACCAAAGTTTATAACCGTTGTCTTTATCGAGCTGAACAACTATTCTTTGATCCACATCACGAAACCGAGTACCTCATTCCACTTGTAGAATCCGAAGATTTGGCATATGCGCGTCAAACACTTACTGACGTAGGATATAAACGCCCATTTCCCAAACACTTTTTCGAACTAAAAACTTCTTTTGAATCCGGGCTGAAGCAGGAGCATGCCTGGCTGCTAATTATAGCATTTGGGTTGAATTTAGTCTATTTTCTGGTATTTTGCCTTTTGTCGAAAAAGGTCAGTTTATCCCAGGCAGAGAGCGTCGGCATATTCGATCTTTACGGAATTCAACTCATGCTCAATTATCTTAAAAAGATCCCTGTTACATCGTCCATTCTATTGATTACAAGTATTTTTCTACTGGTTGAGATTTCACATGATCCGAACATCCTGGTGATAAAGCAAGAACCCTATATGCTTCGCTGGACTATTTCAAATGCTGTTGCAGAAACTGGTGAATGGTACCGCCTGCTGACTTATCCTTTCACCAATTACCAGCTGATTTTCCGTGTTTTCGACATACTCTTTTTTGCACTATGCGCTTATTATGTGGAACAGCGCGCTTCTGCCGGGGGAATGATCGTTTTAAGCATTTGTGCGCAGGTAGCAGGCGGAGTTGCCGCCATTTATTTCTCTTCACACATCAATTGCGGATTGTCCATATTTACTTTTGCTTACGCCGGAAGCTACTTATTTGCAGGGTTTCAGAAACGAATCGGTTTTTCCAACTGGAGGTACATCGGGATATCATTACTTGTATTCATTTTGGTTATTGGCACAGGCAGCGGGTTTTTAGATTCCCCCAAATTAATAGCTGCAACACTTGTTGGGTTTGCATTCGGACCGATCCTGAAGTTTAAAGAATCACTATCACAGTAGGAGCGGAAAATTTTCTACCCCTACTGTCTCTGCTTTCAATTATTTATAAGTACATTCGTTTCGTTGGATTCATTGAACAGCATAGAGATTAGTGGGTTAGTTGCCAGGGTGAAAGCCGGTGATCAAAATGCCTTTGCGGAGGTTTATGATCGCTATTCGGGTGCAATTAACGGAGTGATCAATCGGTTCATTACCGATGAGGCTATTGCGCAGGATGTGCTCCAGGACACCTTCATCAAAGTATGGAAAAACATCCAGCAATACGATGATACCAAAGGAAGTTTTTTCACCTGGATGCTCAATATTGCAAGAAACACATCCATTGATGCACTGAGAAAACTAAAGAAAGAAGGCAAGTCCGAAATCCAAACGTTGGAAACTGTCGTAAATAGCTCTGCAACAGTTCAACAGAACGTGGCCACAATCGGATTAAGACAATTAGTGGATCGACTGCCTGCTGAACAACAAACGATGATAGAATACTTATACTTCAAAGGCTATACGCAACAGGAAGTAGCAGATGAGCTGGACATTCCGCTCGGAACTGTGAAAACACGCTCGCGCATGGCGATGATGGAGTTAAGAAAATGGTTTACATTATTGATATTGTGGATATAAACGAATACATAGCGTCAGGAATTTTGGAGTCGGTAACACTCGGACTTGCTTCCCCACAGGAAGTACAGGAAGTGGCATGCCTGTCCAAAATTTATCCGGAGATCCAGGCCGAGTTTATCCGCGTGCAAAAGCGTTGTGAAGAACTGATGCTTGAAAATGCCCAAACTCCGGATTCTTCTGTTCGTGCTTCTCTTCTAAAAACCATTGCTGAAACACCTCAGGAGAAAGCTCCCGAGAAAAAACAGGAAACCAAAATCGTTCCTTTAAACACCGTGCCTGAGATAAAAGGTGTAAATCCTATGTGGAAAATGATGGCGGCTGCTTCTTTGGTCCTGACCATTGGAATCGGTGCGCTTTGGTTTTTATCTAATCGCGAAGTCAAGCGTTTGGATAAGATCATGGCTTCCATGGAAAAGGATCAGTTGAAAAATGACCAGATCCTTCAGGCAATGACCATCGAGAAAGATCATTTGCAAACTGTTCAGGAAGTTTTGACCGAACAAAGTATGCGTACTGTGATGATGAAGGGAACCGAAATGGAGCCTGAAGCATCCGTAAAAGTGATGTGGAGCAAGGACATGAAAAAAGCGGTCATGCATGCAGAAAAAATTACTCCTCCACCTGCAAATATGCAGTACCAATTATGGGTTATTGCAGATGGAAAACCGCTTTCCGTTGGACTTTTTAACTACGATGAAGTAGAACAAATGACCGAACCTTTTGATGTAAATGCCCAAAACATTACTGCTTTTGCAATTACCCTCGAAAAAATGGGCGGAAGTCCTACTCCAACTATGGAAAAAATGGTGGTAATGGGACCAATTAACGGGTAATCAATTGATTTTTATAATGTAGGGGTGCTATTAATCGCACCCCTACATTATTTACATTTTGCATTCATCATTTTGAATTAAATTTGGCTATGATTTGTCCTCCAAAACTGGTTCCCGGTGATACAATTGCGTTGGTTTCTCCTGCAAAGGCGATTGAACCGTCATACATTGATTTTGCAAAAGACTATTTCGAAAAACACGGTTTTAAAGTGCTGGTCGGTCAACATTCGGCGAATGCATACCGCTCCTTTTCCGGAACTGATATGGAACGTGCGAGTGATCTGCAATGGGCTATTGATCATCCGGATGTTAAAGCCATTCTTTGCAACCGTGGCGGGTATGGTGCCATCCGCTTGTTCGACCTGGTAAACTGGGCAAATCTGCTGCGCGAACCGAAATGGATCCTGGGTTTTTCAGACATTACCAATTTTCATTGTTTGAGCCTGAAACTGGGAATTGAAAGTGCCCATACCAGCATGCCTCTGAATTTCCGGGAAAACACACCCGAATCACTCCAATCGATCCTGAATGTGCTGAAAGGTCAGGCCAACGAATATACCTGGCCAGCGAATCCGGCAAATAAACCCGGAACAACAGCAGGAAATGTTGTTGGTGGAAATTTATCCATCTTGTATTCCCTGCTCGGAACACCTCATTCACCAAATTATGAAAATGCCATTTTGTTTATTGAAGACGTTGGTGAGCAGGTTTATCACCTGGACCGCATGCTTTGGGCTTTTCGCTATGCCGGTGTATTTGACCGGATCTCGGGGCTAATTGTAGGTGGAATGACGGATATGAAAGACACTGCAACACCAACTGAATGGACGGTGGAAGAACTTATCCTGGAACATACCAGATACCGCTCATTTCCAATAGCATTTGATGCACCGATAGGCCATATTGACGATAACAGGGCATTTATTTGTGGACGGAAAGCCACATTTGCCGTTACGGAAAACCACATTTCTTTCATCCAATAGGAAATATTTCTTAGTTGGTACTGTTTTTGCTTCGTCCTTTCTTTATTTTTGCACTTGAAATTTGACTTATGCGTATTTTTCTAATTGGTTTTTTACTTCTTGCGCTTTCTTCATGTGTAGATATTTGGGACGATATCACACTCCATGCAGATGGCACCGGTACCTACAAGTATACTGTAAACATGAGTGCGAGCAAGGTAAAGATCAATTCAATCCTTGCCCTGGACAGTGTGGATGGCAAACGAATTCCGAAGCTTCCGGAGATTAAGGAAAAAATTGAATATTACCGCAATAAACTCGAGGAAAAAGAAGGAATTTCAAACGTACGGGTCGAATCCAATTTCGATGATTTCATTTTTAAGATTTACGTCGATTTTGAATCTGTCACAGCACTTCAAAATGGTATTCGTGAGATCATCAAAGAAGAAATCAAGGACAAAAATGATCCTGCTTTGGATGAAAACTGGTTGACCTGGGATGGAAAAACGCTTACCCGTATTGTTCCGAATTTCCAGGCTGTGATCCAAAAAATGAAAGCAGAAGACCAGGAAAAACTCAAAAAAGGGAAATACACCTGCGTTTCACGTTTCGACAAACCAATTATCAAATGTGATAATCAACAGGCCAAAATATCCCCAACGAAAGTCGCCGGGCTGATTGAATCAAACACCTATTCGGTTGGAACAAACCCTTCAATCCTGAAAAGCACCTTTGTCGTTACGAACTAGTTTCCGCCGATTGCTCAAAAAAGGATTCATTTTAACACAAGTTATCAACCAAATACCGGTTGATAAAACAAATAGCTCTTTCAATTCAAAAAATGATTTTACTTTCGTTGTAGAATCCGTTCATTCATCCATTTATGAAAATTAAAGTCTTAATTCCTATCACCCTTTTGGGAGCCATTTCATGGGGGCAGAAATCAGAAGATATTATTCCTAAAGATGCAGTTACTGTCTTTAGCCTGAACAATATTTCCATTCTTCAGAAAGTATCTATGGATGAACTGGTTTCTTATGATTTCATGACTGAATTACAGTCCGAATTATTCGACGGTTCTACCCAGGGAAAAACACTCAAAGACGCCGGAATTGATTTCAATCAGAAGATGAATATCTTTTACGGAAAGAATCCTGAATTCGAAATTTCGGGTTTTACTTTCGGTATCACGGATAAAGAAAAACTCTTCACTGTTTTTGACGATTTTGACCGCAAGGAAAGCCTGGTTGCAGGAACGGAATATTACAACAACTATTTCAATCATTTAATGATCCAGGGGAATGTCGGTTTATTGATCAGAGTAGACACTGACCAGGAAAAACTGACAGAGATTACCGATTCTATTTGGATTTCGAGAGGATTTGAGCTTCCATGGATGGAGGACGAGTACTATGATGAAGAACAAATGGACTCCTACGATGAGGAAGAACTGACAGATGATGATCCTACCTTAAACGAAGACGGTGATGAAGTAGAAGAAATCATCGAGGAAGAAGTGGATGAAACCCCGATTGCTGTGGATGAAACAAGCGACCTGTTCAAGAATTATTACGAATTACGCGACAGCATCGAATCGGAATATTCCCGGAAGCGCCTCTTGATCATTACGGAAGAACTTTTTGCAAAAAAAATGAACCTGAAAGCACAGGATGCGCGATTGGCAGCACAGTTGACCCATCCGTCAGACGGGATTTTTTACCTGGACAACAGCCGCAACTTCAAAAACACCAACAGTTTATTCTACTTGCAGGCTATGTTCCCGGAATTGTACCACGACCTGAACGATCTGTATACCGGAAACGTAATGTTGGGCGATATCGTTTTGAACCAAAAAACCATTGATCTTAAAGTAGAAGCGAACTACGGCGACGGTTTGGGCAGTATCTATGAAGAATTGAACAGTGCGAAATTCGATAAAAATGTATTGAAATACATTCCAAAGAACAATACCGGTTTCTTTACTTATAAAATCGACCTGAAAAAGGGGTACGAAAAAGCGTATGAAGTGATCATGCCCATCCTGAGTGAAGAAAAAAACCCGCGTATCTCCGCAAATGTACTGACGATCGAATTATTGAATGATTTCATCAATACGGATGAAGTTTTCAATACCTACAAGGGAAGTATGTTTGGTACTTTTAACGGGATCAAACGTGTGAAAACAAAACGTGTTGAATTCTTCTACGACGAAGAAACATTTGAATACGGTGAAAAGGAAATTGAGTCAGAAGAAGATATGCCGATCTTTACCCTGGGATTTACAACAGGCAGACCGGACATCCCGAATAAAATCCTGAAGCACATGTCACGCATTACCTCTCAATTCAAAAATATGGGTGACTATTGGGTGTATGAAGAAGCGATCCTGAATTCGGTTCCTCTGTATATGATCAATAAAAACGGTTTATTCATTTTCACCAACGACGAAGATCTGGCGAAGAATCATTCCAATGGTTACGGTACAGAAGCAATTACCGGAAAACAGGCTAAAAACGCAGCTAAAAGCGGTTCTATTTACGGATACATGAATTTGGGAGACATGATTAACCGTTTACCTGAAACAATCTTAACAGATCACCGTTTTGAGATTTTGGCTTCGATGAAGGGTAAAAAAGGAGAAGTGGAAGTCATTTCTTCCAAAACAACCCGTCAAAAAACGACTTACAATTTGACTTATAGTTTTGAGGGTGCATTTGATAATGCTGGAAAATACCTGCTTGATTTAGTAAACACCGCTTACCTGGTCTCTACGACACGTTAAGATGAAAGCAGAAGGAGTTGGAAATAAAGTTATGTTAATCGCATTGCTGTGTGCAGCATTGGCATTATTCCTTTATATCCGTCCGCGCTTGTTTGCACCGGACCCACCTCCAAGTCTTCTGGATCGCTTACCTGAAAGTGAAATTGTAGGCCGGTATAACTTATTGAACATCGCGCGGGAGACAAACTCGCTGATGTTTAAGAACAAAATTCCTTTCAGGGAATATATGACCTACGATTTTCTGCTGGGACAAGCGAAAGGAATTGGAATTGACATTCAAAGTACCGGTTATTTTTTTTCGAACGGAAAAGATGAATGGGGAACTTTTGTAACCGTAATCGACAGTTCCAAAATTCAAAACGGGTTGAACCGCCTGGCACAGTACATTTCTGTTTCCGACACCATTGTTTACAATCGAAAGGTGAAGAAAATCGAGGATTTGGGCCTTTATATTTTCTACGACAAAAACTACCTGTTAGTTTATAAAGGGTCAAAAATCAAACGACGATTAGGGAAAGCACTTTTCGCGCATGAAGGAGATATTGAGAATTCGTGGGAGAAATTCCTTAAAAATCCGGTGT
>CBFGPJ010000024.1:0-13021 GCA_965650615.1 uncultured Fluviicola sp.
AGACTATCTTCGCGACTTCGAAGGATATGTTGAAAAATTGAAAAAGATTGACATTCCCGTATCTAACAAGTAAATAAATAGAAGAAATGAGCTTCAAAAACAACAATGCTGAGCGTTCAACTGTAACGCGTGATACAATAGATTTAGAGCAAACAACAGGTAATATCTATGAATCAATTGTAGTATTGTCTAAAAGAGCAAATCAAATTAGCTCTTCAATGAAAGAAGAATTGACTGCTAAATTGCAGGAGTTTGCTTCATCAACAGATAATTTGGAAGAGATTTTCGAAAACCGCGAGCAAATTGAAATTTCCCGCTTTTATGAGAAACTTCCTAAACCGGTTGCAGTTGCAATCGAAGAGTTGAAGGACGGACAAATTTATACCAGAAAAAATCAAGAGTAATCTAAACTCAATATGTCTTTAGAAGGGAAAAAGATTCTGGTTGGTATTACTGGCGGAATCGCAGCTTATAAAATTGCATCCTTCGTAAGATTATTAAAGAAACAAGGGGCAGAGGTCAGATGTATGATGACTCCTGCCTCTTCTGATTTTATAACGCCACTGACACTTGCAACCTTATCCGAATCTCCTGTAGGAATTGAATTCTATGATTCCAAAACAGGCGAATGGACCAATCACGTTGAATGGGCATTGTGGGCAGATGTGATGATCTTTGCTCCGGTAACGGCAAATTCACTGGCCAAAATGGCACACGGTTTTTCAGATAACTTTCTTTTGGCAACTTATCTGAGTGCAAAATGCCCTGTTTTTATTGCTCCTGCAATGGATTTGGATATGTATCAGCACCAGACGACCAAGGATAACCTGGATCGGCTGGAATCATTTGGGTATACCATTATTCCTGCTGAAAGCGGTTTCCTGGCAAGCGGATTGGAAGGGCAGGGAAGAATGGCAGAACCCGAAACGCTGGTGCAATATCTCCAGGATCATTTCAATGCGGATTCCCGTTTTGCAGGAAAACAATTTTTGGTAACTGCCGGTCCTACGTACGAGGCAATTGATCCTGTTCGTTTTATAGGAAATCATTCCTCAGGGAAAATGGGCTTTGCCCTGGCAGAGGCACTTGCTTCGAAAGGAGGAAAAGTGATTTTGATAAGTGGCCCAAGTAATTTAAAAACCCAACACAAGAATATTCAGTTGGTTCGGGTTACCTCTGCTCTTGAAATGCTGCATGCAGTGCAGGAAAATTGGCCAGGGGCAGATATGGGAATCTTTGCTTCGGCTGTTGCAGATTACCGCCCCGCCGTTGCCGAAAGTCAGAAAATCAAAAAAACGGAAGATCAGTTGCAAATCCTTTTGGAGAAGAATCCGGATATTTTATCCTGGGCAGCTTCAAACAGATCCGTGAAAGATCAAAAAGTAGTTGGTTTTGCTTTGGAAACCCAAAATGGCATGGAATATGCCAAAGGTAAGCTCGAAAAAAAGAAGCTGGATGCCATTGTATTGAATGAAATGGGAGAACCCGGGGTAGGTTTTGGTACCGATACGAATTCCGTTAAATTACTCTTTAAAAGCAATAAAATGTGTAGCTTTGAGTTACAATCAAAGCAAGAATTAGCTTTCTCTTTGTTGAATGAATTGATGAATAATCTATATGAATAAAATTCTGACCCTTGTCTTTTTGACGCTTATTGTAAACGGATATTCCCAGGAATTGAATTGCCAGGTTTCACTGATCAGCAATATCAAGACTGAAGTAACTTCAGCTGAAAAAGAATTGTTTGAGGAATTGAAACAAGCAGTTACGGACCTGATGAACAATACCCAATGGACAAATGAGAAGTTCAAGGTGGAAGAACGCATCAATTGCCAATTGCAATTACAGATCAATACCATTAACAACGGGGACTTTACGGGATCAATCCAGGTTCAGTCGAGCAGACCGGTGTATAACGGATCTTATAACACAACCCTGTTCAATTTCCAGGACGACAACCTTGATTTTAAGTACGTAAAAGGGAGTCAGATAATTTATTCAAAAAACCAGTTTAGAGATAATTTATCTTCTGTTTTGGCTTTCTACTCATTTTATATTAATGCGCTCGATTTCGATTCGTTCTCAAAACAGGGAGGAACAAAATATTTCCAGGAAGCGCAGCAGATTGTTACCAATGCACAGACTTCTTCTTCGAAAGGATGGAAATCAAATGAACAAGGGAAAAAGAATCGTTATTGGTTGGTTGAAAATGCATTGCAGCAATTATTTGAGCCTTTAAGAGAGTGTTATTACGAATATCATCGTTTGGGTATGGACCATTTATATGACAAGCCGGACGATGCAAAAAAAGCAATTTATACTACCCTGGATAAATTGTCAAAAGTTTCCGCTGCCCGGCCAAATACAATCAACATCATTAATTTTGCTTACTGTAAGCTGAATGAATTGAAGAATTTGTATGCTACGGCAAAACCGGAAGAAAAAACACAGATTGTGGCCGTATTGAAGAAAATCGATCCGACGAATTCAACCAAGTACGAAGAAATTCTGAATTAATGCTGAAGTCCCTTTCCGTTCAAAATTTTGCTTTAATTGAACATGTTTCCCTTCAATTTCACGATGGGTTGCATGTGATTACAGGTGAAACAGGGTCAGGGAAATCAATCCTGCTTGGTGCATTGAATTTGATTCTTGGTGAGCGCTCCGATTTTTCAGTGATCCGTAACCCGGAAAAGAAAACCATTGTTGAGGCAGTATTCCGATTGAACGAAAATTTTAAGGAGTGGTTTATCCAGGAAGATATCGATTGGGAAGCAGAAACTGTTATTCGAAGAGAGATCACCAGCCAGGGAAAGTCCCGTTCGTTTATTAATGATACTCCTGTTCAATTGAACCAGTTGAAGGAATTAACGGAGCAATTGGTTTACATTCACTCACAGCACGAAACTCTGGAAATCAGGAAAACAAAATTTCAGTTCGATTTGTTGGATTCTTATGCCGATAGTCTGGATCTGGCACAAACGGTAACATCGCTTTACAGCCGTATCAATCGATTAAAGGCAACGAAAGAGCAATTAGAGTCTTCCCGTTCCGGTCAATTGCAGGAGTTGGATTATATCCGCTTTCAATTGAATGAAATTCAGCAATTGAATTTAGACCAGGTAGATTATGCTGCTCTGGAAAATGACTTCAATAAGCTGTCACAGTTAGATGACCTGAAAGAAGCTTATTCGGCGATCATCCATGCAATGGACCAGGAAAACGGAGCAACGGATTTGCTTCGAAGACTGAAAGCACACATTGACCGATGGAAGAATGCCGATTCTAATCTGAACGCAATTTCCATGCGTTTACAGGATTTGATTGCTGAACTGGAAGATATTTCAAGAGATTCGGACAGGCAGTTAAATCAATTGGAAGGTGATCCGGAAGCCCTGTTTCGTTTGACGGAATCCCTGGATGAATACAATAAAATTCTAAAAAAGCATCATTTTTCCACGCAGGAAGAGTTGAGTGCTTATTTCAATACACTTGAAAGCAAACTGGAAGAATCGGATTCCTCTGATGAGCGCATTGCCGAGCTGACAAAGGAAATTGATGAGAAAGAAAAAGAATTGCTTCAATTGTCGGATAAGTTGTTTGAGAAACGTTCAGCCGTTATCACAAAACTGGAAGCTTATTTGCTGGAGCTGCTGACCGAAATGAAAATGGAGCATTCGCGTTTCCAGGTCTCACTTACCCGGTCAGAAAAGTTGGATTCCAATGGAGGAATGGCTATTCAAATCCTCTTTTCCGCCAATAAAGGATTGGAATTGAAGCCGATCGAAAAAGCAGCAAGCGGCGGAGAATTATCACGTGTGATGCTGGCAATTCAGCTGATCATGAGTGAGAAAAAATCACTTCCGACCTTAATCCTGGATGAGATTGATACAGGAGTTTCAGGTGAAGTTGCTTTAAGAATGGGGAAATTGCTTAAACAAATGGGAAAACATTTACAGGTTTTTGCAATTACACACTTGCCACAGGTTGCGGCAAAAGGAGATTATCACTTTGAAGTTTCCAAATCACATGAAAACAGCCAGACCATTTCAGAAATCCACCAGTTGAACGATACGGAACGCATTGAAGCACTGGCCAAACTGATTTCCGGTGAACAGGTTACAGACCTGGCACGTTCTTCAGCCATCCAATTAATTGAAAATTAAGAATCGAGTTCCGCACGTCCTCCTTTTCAATTTTTACATTATCAATTTTCAATTTAAGTTAATTCTCTAACAAACACACAACCCAACAACTTTCTTTCCGTATCTTTATTGAATAAATACATGAATTATGTTTAAGGTTCTTTGTTTAACACTTTCATTGGCTGCAATCAACTTTACATCTCAGGCGATGCATTCGGAACAATCCGTTTATTCGGCATCGGGAGAAGTAATTAAAATGCGTGTACAGGGGCACCGTGTATCTTGCGATCCAAATGCGGATGCAAAATTGTGCTATTCTGTTCAGAAAGGTGCAAGTATCGGAATGGAAAACTGGGAAGTGCTGCAACAACCCATTGAAGGATTTAACTTTGAAGAAGGGTACACTTACGATATGATCGTAAAAATTGAAATCCAACAAGGTAAAACCGGTCCTGAGAGATTCAAATACACCTTGGTTGAAATAATTTCGAAGACCAAAGAGTCCTGATTCTCTTTTTTCTCCTATCTTTAAATTATGGAGAGAAAATGGGTAATAACGGGTCTTATCCTGATAATAATCGCAATCATTTTAGGAGCATTTGGTGCTCACGGACTAAAAAAACTGACTTCGGATAACGATATTCTGGCAGCTTTCGATACTGCTACCAAATACCAGTTTTTCCAGGGGCTTGGATTTTTGATCATACCATTCATCGTAACCGGGTTTTCGTTCAGTGGAAAAGCTGTTTTTTACTTGTTGTTATTGGGTACCATTTTCTTTTCAGGAAGTATTTACGGACTGACTTATTCAAAAATTCACATGGGTGGTTCTTTGTCTAAAGCGTTTGGTCCGGTAACACCAATCGGTGGTTTGCTCATGATCATTGGATGGACTTTGTTGTTGGTTCAGGTAATCCGCTCACGTAATTAATGAAATTTACTGTAACTATATTAGGTTCCGGAACATCTCAGGGAATTCCAGTGATTGCTTGCGAGTGCCATGTGTGTACTTCCCGGGAACCGGAAGACAACCGTTTACGTTGTTCCGTCTTATTGGAAATCGGAGGTAAAAACTACGTGATCGATGCTGGGCCGGATTTCAGACAGCAAATGTTGAAATTCAAAGTAAAAAGTCTGGAAGCAGTCTTGTTTACCCATGAGCACAAAGACCATATGGCCGGCCTGGACGATGTAAGAGCATTTAATTTCATTGAGAAACGGGATATGGATATCTACTGTTCGAAGGCCGTTGAAGTTGCATTGAGACGTGAATACCATTACGCTTTCGAGGACGATAAATATCCCGGAATTCCTCAGTTGAATATCATTACGATCGAAAATAAACCATTTAACCTTTCGGGTACCATTCCGGTAATGCCTGTTGAAGTGATGCATTATTTCATGCCTGTTTTAGGTTTCCGGATAGGAGATTTTGCCTATATTACAGATGCTAAGACAGTAGAGCCGGTTGAGATTGAAAAGCTGAAAGGTGTGAAAGTTTTGGTTGTAAACGCACTCAGAAAAGAACCGCATGTTTCTCATTTTAACCTGGAAGAAGCACTGAACTTTATTAATCAGGTGAAGCCTGAAAAAGCCTATTTAACGCATATTTCACATCTTTTCGGGACGCACGAAGAAATCGAAAGAGATCTCCCTCCGAATGTGTTTGCAGCCTTTGACGGGTTGAAATTGGAATTTGATTGATTCGCTTATCTGGTACATAAAACAGGGAATTATTTGGAATTCAGTTTAATTCGGATTATAGCAGGAATATTCCTTGTAGGCTTGAAATTAAATTCTAAATTTGTCCTCAAATCAAACAATTATGTCAAAATTATTGGAAGGAAAACGTGGGATTATTACCGGGGCATTGGATCATAATTCAATTGCCTGGAAAGTTGCTGAAAAAGCACATGAACACGGTGCGACGTTTGTTTTAACAAATGCTCCAATTGCAATGCGAATGGGGGAGATTAATGAATTGGCCGCAAAGACGAATTCACAAATTATTCCTGCTGATGCAACAAATACAGAAGATTTGAAGAAGCTTTTCACAGAAGCTCAGGAAATTTTAGGTGGTAAGATTGATTTCGTGCTTCACTCAATTGGTATGAGTGTGAATATTCGCAAGAACATCCCTTACCAGGACTTGAATTACGACTTTTTCCAAAAAGGAATTGATGTTTCTGCTTTGTCATTACATAAGATGCTTTCTGTAGCTAAAAATATGGATGCGATCAATGAATGGGGAAGTGTAGTTGCCCTGACTTACATGGCGGCTCAGAGAACTTATCCTTTCTATACGGACATGGCAGATATCAAAGCAATGCTGGAATCAATTGCAAGAAGTTTCGGTTACCACTATGGTTTGGAGAAGAAAGTACGTATCAACACGGTTTCTCAGTCTCCTACCAAAACAACAGCAGGTACCGGAATCAAAGGTTTCGGTGATTTCTATGATTATGCGGATGCAATTGCTCCACTTGGAAATGCAAGTGCTGAAGACTGTGCAAATTACTGCATTACGTTATTCTCTGATCTGACGAGAATGGTTACTATGCAGAACCTGTTCCATGACGGTGGTTACTCTACAACGGGAGTAAGCGATTCCGTTTTGAATAAGTTGGGAATCTGATTTCAAAAGAATATAAAATACATAAATAAACCAATGGGGGCGTCTCGGCTTAGCAGAGATGCCCCTATCTGCTTTATACTAATTACTACTTTCGTAACGTTACTACTATAAAAACATTACTACAATAAACGAACCTATGAAAAAGACATGCGTCATACTGTTTGTGATCCTTTCATGTCAAACATTTGCCCAGGACTTAAACTTAAAAGGAGGAAGAGGAGGGATCTTTTCTTTCGGACAAAGAACTACCCTGAGTGCATTTAATGGAGATCACGAACGCCCCGCCATTGGTTTGGGAGGACAATTCAGAATTCAATTATCAGATCGTGTAAACACCGAATGGTTTATGGATTATTTGCCTGTTACCAATCAATACACGCGAAGAAACGATTTACACATCGGTTGGAGCGTGATGTTTTATTTGCTCAATAACCCCACTCCAAAAGTTCAGCCCTACATTGTTGCGGGACATTGCTTTGACCGCACTCTGCAAACAGAATTGGCTGATCGCAGCAATAAGATCGAACGTTGGAGTAGTGCCGTTCAAGGCGGTTTGGGAGTTCATTTCAATCTTACCCAGCGGTTCGATATTTCGATTTCCAGCCAATACATGATTCATTTGGGAACCGATATTCATTCACATATTGAAGAAGACGGAAGAGTACACTTTGAACAACATAAGGGTGGAGCTCTTGAAGGACATTTACTGACCTCATTGACATTAAACTATAAAATTGCAGACTTATGGAAATCAAAAAGAAAATAGGCATCTTGTTTTTTGGTTTCTTAACCAGTACAAACTTTACGGATGCACAGATCCTTGCAGATGGTCAGCGTGCAGGATTATTGCAGGCAACAGCGAGTATTTATCCTTCTCAGCAATTGAATTCAAAAGGCTTGAATTTGTATTTGGGTGGGTATATGAATTATCATTTTGACGATAAGTATAGCTTTCGGGGAGATATTTACCAATTCATCGGTGCGCAATCGAAACCGGGATATATAAATGATCATTTACAGATCCAGGCTGGATTTATGCGTTATTTTCCCTTCAAGCGACTGGATCCGTTTGTAGGACTCCAGATAGGTCTTTCTGCCGTTCAAACAAATGAACGGAGTGAGCGGATTTATAATTCAGCTTTTGCAGTAAAGGCCGGGTTGAATTACCATGTATATAAATTCTTCTATTTCTTCCTGGAATGCCAATACATCCATCAAACCGATCCATGGCATGCACGGCCTTTGGACCAGTTTATGGGAACGGGAGGATTAGGTTTTCAGTTACCTTGTAAGAACGTACGTCAATAACTGAAATGGGTATAAAAGGTTCAATAGTTCAATGTTTTGATCCTTTAAACCTTAGAGTACTTAACGTATTTAAACTTGTCAATTTTTCAATTGTCCATTTTTAATTTTTCGAACCCGTTGAAGCCTTTGAACTTTTCGTGCCATCTATCCGCCCCAATCGCAATTGGATTCCGGGTCCGAACAATTAAATTGCAAAGCCGGCTCTTCTTTGTCCCTTTCGATTGATTGTTTGAGCAATAAAATCCGGTTAGCTTCCGGGTATGACAAGATCTTGGTTTTCAGAATTCGGTTTATTTCTGCCAGAACAACCGGTTTCGGGAACATATAAATGCGGTGTTCCATGTCGCCGATTACACGTTCACGAAGTGTTATCAGGTCTTTTTTGAAGAGGTCACTTTTCTTAATGACATGGAATGAACCGCTCAGGAACTTATAATTATTACTGTCGCCGAGAAGAGAACCACCGCCATAATCCCAGGTGCGTTCGAAAAAGTTGAGCCAGCTTGGATCATGTCTTCCCTGTTCGCCTTCCGCAAGGATTTTTAAGGCCATAAAATCGTCATCAGCTTCTCCTTTGGTAAATTGTGCAAGCTTTTGCAGGTCCAGGAAGTTATAGTCCAATACGAATTCAGTGCATTCTGCTTCACAGGAAGAGCGGTATGCAAAAGACTTATTGATAAAGCTCAGCGCTTCCATTCCGGCATAACCATCCTGGAATTTAGCCGAAACAGCTTTTTCGATGTCTCCGAATACCTTTTTACCATAGTGATAGACACGGGCAAAATCGGTATCTGTTTGAACAAATGACAATGAATCCAGGTAAGAAACCATGGATTGAACTGTTTTTTTTGGCAGGATTTTATTCAACTTTTTTACCTGATCAGCTGTCAGATTGCGGACAACCGGATTTCGCTCAGGGACTGTGTCAATAACCTTTTCTTCAGGCTTGTCTGCCACAAGTTCTTTTTTTGAATTCTTGTCAGAATCTTCTTTTTTGGAATCAGTTGAACAGGAGGCTGTAATTAAGCAGATTGAAAAGCAGAATAATAGTTGTTTCATCAGATCAAGTAATAAATGTCAATCTAAATTACATTATTTTTATGATGACATCATAAAATAATCCTTCATTCGTTAGAATAGAAAATGAAAAGTTTGACAAAGAGTTTCAAATCGATATTCCTTATACTTCTGTGTGTACTTTTTACTTTTCCATCAACCGCGTCTAAGATTTCTTCCAGGGCTCCCAGTTATTTCATTATCGATTCATGGGTGAGCGGTTTCGTTACCGGTTTGGCAAAAACGAAGGAGAAGCGCTGGAAAGCTGCCTGGAAAAGGGCGAATCAGAGCGCTAAGAACGATGCGCGTATTTGGGGTGGATTATTTGTTTCAGACACGAATTCCAGTTCGGGGAAACGCTTTTTGGAAGTAGGTTCCAGGCTGACTTATCAGGGGCCTCAAACAGGAATAGGTTTTTTTATGGCACATTTCTACAATACAGTATTGTGTAAAGTAAATACGGTCAGTTATCCGAATGGAAGTACGTTATTGAATATGAACGTATCATGGACCGGTATTTGTTTCGGGAATTACATCCTGGCAAAAAAGAACTGTTTTCCGGATCCGAACAACCGGATTTTTCAGCATGAATACGGGCATTATCTGCAAAGCAAACGGATGGGATTTGCATACCTGGTCCGGGTTGGACTTCCGGCAATTATGAGCAAAGGAAATCACGATGCACATCCGGTTGAAGTGGATTGCAACAGGGAAGGATTTTTGTATTTTAACGGTATCAACCCGACTTTTCAAAACGATTCGGCTTATTACGACAAGAAAGGATGGGACTTTCTCTACAATCCATTTCCCGACACGATTGGCATCAAGAAAAACAGCGGTAAACATACCTTTCAGTACCTGAATTATAAGGATTCCGCTGATCGACAGAAAATCGAATCACTGAAAGTGAAAGCAAAATGGTTTGATTATGCCGGTTGGGTCGCTTTTCCGGTTCCTGCAATTATCGGGGTTTGTAATGCTTCCAAATACAATAAAGGGCAACTGAAGGAACCAGTGTTGATTATAGTGGATTCCACTCCCGGTGGGAATAAATGAATCAAATCTTGCCAGTCATATCATAAGCAAGGTATCCGAACATTTCTTTCAATAGACCATGCCAATCGTTCATTGTACTGACATCCGGAATAAGTATCTCATCAAAGGCATAGGAACGGTTGGGACCGGTGTACAAATCTGTGGAATAGGTATCACACTGAACGCCGATCTTCTTGAAACAGGCTCTTGCACGACGCATGTGTTTTCCGGAAGTAACCAAAAGGATCGCGTTGGAATTCGGGAATAAGCGGTCCAGAATTTTCTTGGATTCTACTGCATTTTCGTACGTGTTTTTTGATTTTGTTTCGGTAATGATCACATGTTCCGGAATTCCCCAATGAACGAGTGTTTCTTTTAATTGGGAAGCCTCATGCAGTCCTTTGTCAAGGATGTATCCGTGGTCTCCGGTAATTAATATCCGGTCGATTTTCCCTGCTTTATAGAGTGAAATTGTTTGCCAGATCCGGTCAATTCCTCTTCGTGCACTCAATACTTTCAGGTCATTGTTGTATTCGGCCATTCCGGTGAGAACAACTGCAACATCGTAATGTTTGACAGCCGAAGAAGGGATTCCGAAAATTTCCCATTGTCTGCATACTTCCTTAAATATAAAGGTATTGCTAAAGAATAAAGCGATAAAAACAGCACAGTATTTTGCTCTTTTTGCCCGAAGGGACTTTTTTGAAAAGAAGGCGAAATACAAAGCGATCAGCAGCCAGGTATATGGACTGATCGTGAAAAGCAATATTTTTGAGAGAATGAAAAACATCGTTTGTTTTTGTGAAATCGGATGATCAAAAATAAAAAAATCCCGAAGCTGATATGACTATCGCTTCGGGATTTTTCAAACGAATTATTTTAGATTAGCGAACCAGGTGAACAAAAGTTTGTCCTTCGATCACTTTATCGCCTTTAACACTTGTGATTTTGTAAGTCACGAAATAAACTCCGTCAGCTGAAATAGTTCCGTCAACTTTCCCATCCCACTTCGGTGTCAAACCTGAACCCTGGAAGATAGGATTCCCCCAACGATTCACAACCTCGAACTCAATGTTTGAGTAGTTTGTAACTACAAACTCAAAGAAGTCATTGTCTCCGTCACCGTTTGGTGTAAAGATATTCGGAACAGTAAAGATCGGTTCCGGGTAGCTGCATGATCCGTCATTTGCTACTGCAGTAGGATCGTAGTTAATAGCCAATGGATCAGTACATCCGCAAGTTTGAACAGAAACACTTACATAAGCTGTATCCGAACAGTTACTTGCATCATATGCAACCAACATGATCGTAGCATTACCGGAGTAAGAATGGTTTTGTGAATTCATGTCGTTTACATTGATCACCGTACCGTCACCAAAATCCCACAGGTAATGTGTTGAATTCTGACTATTGTTTTCGAATGTCACATTAAACGGAGCACAACCTGATAAAGGATTTGCGTCAATAATTGCTGCAGGAGGATTTTTAATCTCAATTTGAACACTGTCCGAATCCGTACAAACATCATCAGTTACTGTAAAGTAGTACCATCCCGGAGAGCGGTTTGTCCAAACTGTAGAATTAATAAAGCTTGGGTTTGTAGCTCCCGGACCATGCCAGTTATACATCGGTTGGTTGTTTACCGCTGTTAGTCCGGAAACATACGCTACAACAGCACCGTCATTGATACACGCACTGGCATCATATGCAACGAGCGAGTCAATATTGAGCAGTTTGTTGACGACGAGTACAACACTGTCATTTCGGAAGAATCCACAGCCATCCGTAATCGTCACATGGTAAGTTATCGAGTCGTGCTCGGCACCACCGGTAGATAAGACTTGCGGGTTGTTTGTACTTGGAATGTCTGTCCAGTTTACAGAGTATGGAGGAATTGATCCGGCGATATTTGTAACCTGAACGGATGGATTTGTTGTAGGACAGTAAGAGTAAGCAAAATCCTGTAAGTTGTAATTCAGGATATCATCATACAATTGAATGGTTACAGGTAAAGAAGTACACTGGTAGTTCCCCGCTGTATCGTATACGTCACATGTAAATGTTGTATCACCGTATGGTACTACCCAATAATTAGTCGTGTCTCCCATTCCATTACTCCAGTCCAATACAGCAGTTGAACCACATGGAGCTCCTGTTGCATTGATAAAGATGTTATCCAATCCCCAGTTATCACAACAAGAACCTGAAGAGTTCGGTTGGTTCCAACGGAACATTGTATTGGTTGTTTGAGCACCTGCCGGAATGTTCACATTAAATGTGCTCCATGTTGTAAATGCTGTCGGACCTGTTGCAACACTTGTTGAACTTGTTGAAATAACCGTTGTTGTAGTTCCATCCGGAACATAATAATAGATTGTTATCCAGGTAGCTCCGCCATCGGTACTGTATTGAAGGGCAACACCTTCATCCATTTCATCCGGACCTTCACAAGGAGTAGGACCACCCTGAACAGAATAAACCATATCGAATGTGATGAATCCTCCACAACTGATATCGAAAGCAGCTGTGGTAATGTTTGGTACTCCGGTCGAAGTAGATGCCCAGTAATACGGTGTTCCTGTCGGATTTGGTCCACAAGGCGCACTGAACGTTGTAGCTCCACCAGCTGTCCATCCCGGAGGTAATGCAGAACCATTGAAGTTAAATGACTGGTTCGCGTTAATTAAGTTTGCAACTGCAACTACGTGAACAGAATCTCCCGGACAAATAGTAGTATCCGAAGGAGTAATCGTAATTGAACACAAGTTTGCTTGAGAATAAGCACTAAAAGAACCGATTAATGCTACGAAAAGAGTAATTATTAAATGCTTCATGACTTAAA
>CBFGPJ010000025.1:0-12818 GCA_965650615.1 uncultured Fluviicola sp.
GCAGCGAAATGTCAGGCTTCCATTAGCAAAGGATTCGCAAGTTCTTCGGATACCATGGAGCGCATTGGGATTAATGGAAAAAGTTCCGTCTTCAAACTTTTGAAAGATTCGGGGATCCCGGAACAATGGCGAAGTTCCTATCCTGTTTTTCGTGTAGGAGATGAAATTACCTGGATTCCCGGAATTTCTGTTTCGGGAAAACACCTTGCAAATTCATCTACCTCACTGATAATCAAAGTTTCCAGGTTTAAAAAAGATCTGTAACACTTTTTTTTCACGAAATGTGATTTTCAAATTAATTTTTTATTAAATTTCGGATTGTACACTCTTAAAAACCCGCACAATGGAACCAGTTACTGTCGAAAAAGAAGTTGTAAAAGATTTGTCTTTTAAACATCCGGTTGAATTCGAACAACAAACAGATATTCGTAGCAAATTAGAAGAAGCTACGAGATTGGGAAACGGATATCACCATAAAGTTGGGATTATTTTCCACGACGACGAAGGACTAAAAAGAGTCAACACAACCATTTGGGCCACCGGGCAAAAATACATCTGCCTGAAAGGCGGAATGTGGATTCCTATTGATCACATTGTAGAATTGAAGTTTTAGCTTTTCAAGAAAAGCAGATAAACTCTTATTGTCAAGCAGTTTTCGTTTTGTAGCTTTGGATTATAAACTAAAGCCCATGCGCAAACTGCTTTTTTTATGCTCCTTTTTATTGATTGGAACGACCCTTTTTGCTCAAGATCGTGTAAAATGGGATTTTTCCTACAATCCGGGAACCAAAGAAATTCAAATGAAAGCCGTTATTTCTGAAGGCTGGCACTTGTACAGCCAACACATTAATAACACCATCGGACCGGTTCCGACCAGTTTTACATTCACAGAAAATCCGAATGTAAAATTTGAAGGTGAAGTCAAAGAACCCAAAGCGATTCATGAATACGATGAAAACTTTGAGGCAGCTCTGGACTTTTTCAAATCGGAAGTAACCTTCACCCGTAAAGTAAACAAAGTAAAATCCGGAGACATCATTAAAGGATATGTCACCTTCATGGTTTGTAATGAAGTGATGTGCCTTCCTCCTGTTGATCTTGATTTTTCCATAACAATTCCATAATATCCAAACACACTCATGAGAATTACTCATTTATTTTCATTGCTTCTTATAGCATTTAGTTCTTTTCAATCATTTTCCCAGGTAGAATTTCCTGAAGACAAAGTCAAGTGGAAATTTAGTGTAGAACAAAACGATCAGTGCCAGGCAACAATCGTTGCTGAAGTATCCATCGTTCCGGATTGGGAAATCAATGCCTTGTTCTTACCGAAAGGATCTTTCGGAATTCCGACCACTTTTGAGGCAATTAGCTCCAAAGAATTCAAGTTGGTTGGTAAACAAACGGAACCAAAACCGATTTTACACCACGATGACGAAGCGGATGAAGATCAGGCTTATCACGTTGGAAAAATCAAGTTCAAGCAAAAGATCGAAATTCTATCGAATAAAGACTTTAAGATCAAGATCAAATACGGATACCAAACCTGTAAGATCAACAGTTATTGTCTTCCTCCTTTCGAAGCTACTGCAACAGTTAATGTAAAAGCATGCGCAGATGGTACTGTTCAAGTGGAAGAAACGGAAGATGAAAACACTGCACAGACTCCTGTTATAACAGATAAAGACGAAAACGACAAGGAAAAAACAACTGCTGCTGTTAAAGAAGAAAATAAGAGCGTAAAACCAGCAGTTGTTAAAAAAGACAAGACTAAAAAATCTCTTTGGGGAACATTCTTCCTTGCTTTTTTTGGAGGATTCGCGGCAATCATTATGCCTTGTGTATTCCCGATGATCCCGATGACTGTGAGTTTCTTTACGAAAAGAAGTAAAACACCCGCTTTAGGAAGAAGAAATGCATTTATTTATGGAGGTTCAATTATTGCAATCCACGTTTTACTTGGTGGTGTTGTGGTCGCTACAAGAGCATCCAGTTTATTGAATGAAATGTCTACTAATGTGTATTTCAACATTTTCTTCTTTTTAATGCTTTTTGTTTTCGGTTTATCATTTTTAGGTGCTTTCGAAATTCAATTACCTGCAAAATGGACGAATAAAGCAGATGAAAAAGCAGATAAAGGTGGAGTTGTCGGAATATTCTTCATGGCGCTCGTATTGTCATTGGCATCCTTCTCTTGTACAGGCCCTATTCTGGGAAGCTTGTTGGTAGGAATTTCATCTACCGGAGGAGATTCCGCGTTAATGATCGGAATGTTTGCCTTTGGATTGGCGCTTGCTTTACCATTTATGTTGTTTGCTCTATTCCCGTCCTGGTTGAATTCCATGCCAAGCTCCGGCGGATGGTTAAATGTCGTAAAAGTATTTTTAGGCTTTTTGGAAATTGCATTTGCATTCAAATTCTTGTCAACTGCCGATACTACTATGCAATGGCATTTGTTGGAACGCGAAGTATTTATTGCGATCTGGATCGCTGTTTTCGGAACACTTGCATTATACATGCTTGGAAAAATCAGGCTTCCTCATGACAGTCCTGTGGAAAAATTATCCGTTGGAAGAACGATGATGGCAACCGTCACACTTGCGTTTACCTTGTACTTGATCCCGGGACTTTGGGGCGCACCACTTAAGTTGGTCAATGCTTTCCTTCCTCCTGATTTCTATGCGGAATCGCCGAAAGGTTTTGGCGGTGGTGGCACGACCGTTTCCGCATCTGACACAAAACATGTAGAAGGAATGCACGAAGGTCCTCAGGGATTGATGGCATTCAATGACTATGACAAAGCATTGGCTTATGCGAAAGAAGTCAACAAACCGCTTTTTGTTGATTTTACCGGATGGGGTTGTGTAAACTGTCGTAAAATGGAACAATCTGTTTGGGGCGAACCCGGAATTATTGAACACTTGCGTGATGATGTGGTAATTGTTTCATTATATGTAGATGAGCGAACGGAACTTCCGAAAAAAGAACAACGAACAGTAAAAGTGAACGGACGTGCATTTGATGTTGTCACCATTGGAAATAAATGGACTGCCAAGCAAATTGAAGAATACAAAACTTCTTCCCAACCTTATTATGTGCTTCAAACTCCGGACGGGAAAGATATTCCTGTCGGATCAGCTGATTACCAGAATCACGGAAGCCCGGAATTGTTTAAAAATTGGTTGGAAAGAGGATTAAAACAACACAAAAAATAACTCAATTTTACCGTTCATCAATAAAAACCCGATATTAAGATAATTTTAACTAAAAATGTTTTACCTAATCGCAAAATAGATATAACTTTGTACTGATTTAGGTGGTTAGGTTAGGTTGATTAGTGAATGGAGTTCGGACGCCTGTCTGGACTCCATTTATCATTTATAGGGTTCCTGTTCTTAAAACTTAAATTCTTTTCAAGTCTTAATATCCTGATGCCTTAGCATCATAATATCCAAAATAGCTAAATTCGCATCATGAATCAATGGTTGCAAACTCACATCGAATTCCTCAAAGGAGTTGGTCCGCAAAGAGCCAAATTACTGAGGGACGAATTGGGAATCGCAACGTATCACGACCTGCTTTATCACTTCCCTTTCCGCTACATTGATCGCTCTCAATTTCATTTGATCAAAGACATTCCACAAATTGACGGTTACGTTCAGTTAAAAGGACAGATTATCTCTGTTTCGGAAACAGGAAGCGGAAGACAAAAGCGCTTAACGGTCAAATTCCAGGACAATACCGGGATTATCGACCTGCTTTGGTTCCAGGGCTACAAATACATTCTCCCGAACCTGAAATTAAATACTACCTATATTGTTTTCGGTAAAGCAAAACGGTATGTCAATACCTGGAATATCTCACACCCGGAATTAAACCCGGCAACGGGCAACGAAGCAAGTATGGGATGGCAGCCGGTATATTCTTCTACGGAAAAGTTAACGGCGTCGGGTTTACATTCGAAGGGATTGCAAAAACTAATTGAAGGTTTATTGGACCTGGCTTCCAAAGTTTATTTTGAGGAAACCATTCCTCCGAAATTGATCCAGGAACTAAAACTCCCAGCTTTCGGAGCAGCAATTCGTGCAATTCACATGCCCGCTGATGTAGTGCTTGCACAAAAAGCGCGTACGCGTTTCAAGTTTGAGGAACTCCTGAACCTTCAAATTGAATTACTATTGCGAAAGTCGATCAATCTGCAAAAAAACAGCGGCCAGGTTGTTTCCGAAGTCGGGCAGATCTTTCATGATTTCTATGAAAACAACCTGCCTTTCCCATTGACGAACGCACAAAAAAAAGTACTTCGGGAAATCCGAAGAGACATTGGTTCCGGTTTTCAAATGAATCGTCTTTTACAAGGTGATGTCGGAAGCGGGAAAACAGTCGTTGCGCTGCTAACAATCTTAATGGGAATCGGTTCGGGCCTACAAGGAGCATTGATGGCCCCGACGGAAATCCTGGCAAACCAGCATTTTTCAGGCTTAAGCGAATTATTGGAGGGAACTTCCGTGAAAATTGCCTTATTGACCGGCTCCACAAAGAAATCACTTCGAAAAGAAATCCACGAACAGTTATTAAGTGGTGAAATCCACATTTTGGTCGGGACGCACGCACTACTTGAAGATATCGTTCAGTTCAAAAACTTAGGATTAGTTGTAATCGACGAACAACATCGTTTCGGTGTGGAGCAACGTTCACGCCTGTGGAAGAAAAACACTTCTCCGCCGCATATTTTGGTCATGACCGCAACACCCATTCCCCGAACACTTGCCATGACCTATTACGGAGATCTGGACGTTTCGGTAATCGATGAACTTCCACCGGGAAGAAAACCCATTACTACAAAACATCACTTTGAAAAAGACCGTTCACTTGTTTTCGGATTCATTCGCAGGGAAATTGCGCTCGGAAGACAAATCTACATTGTATATCCGCTGATCCAGGAATCCGAAACCCTGGATTACAATAACCTGATGGACGGTTTTGAAGCAATCAGTCGCGCGTTCCCGCTGCCGGACTACAAAGTCAGCATTGTTCATGGAAAAATGAAACCGGAAGTCAAAGATTACGAAATGCAGCAATTTGTGGAAGGCAAGACCCAAATCATGATCGCTACAACTGTAATCGAAGTTGGAGTAAACGTACCGAATGCCTCCGTCATGGTGATTGAAAGTTCGGAACGCTTCGGTTTATCCCAATTACATCAGTTACGTGGCCGGGTCGGTCGCGGGGCCGAACAATCCTATTGTTTGCTGATGACCGGGAATAAATTATCTGCAGATACCAAAAAACGGATTCACACAATGGTCCGCACCAATGACGGATTTGAAATTTCAGAGGTCGATTTGGAGTTGAGAGGACCGGGAGATATTATGGGAACCCAGCAAAGTGGGAACCTTGACTTGAAAATTGCAGATTTGGCAAAAGATGGCCCGCTTGTTGCACTGGCTCGTGAGAAAGCAAGAGCGCTTTTGACAGATGACCCGCGTTTGGAAAAACAAGAACATATTTTCTTGCGGATGGAGGCAATAAAAAGGCTTCAGGACAAACCAAATTGGGCAGAAATTTCGTAAACTTGAACAATGAAAAAACTTCTTCTACTTACAATTGCGTTTTTAAGCTACTCCCAGGCTGAATCTCAAATACTTACAGGAACATTGGTTGACTCGGGCCGTAAATTATTGACTGTGAACGAGAAATTTATTATTCCAAGTGCTGCCGAAGGAACGGTAGTAGTTGAATTAGCCGTAAATCGTGAAGGAATTGTAACGGGAACCAAGATCATTGGAGATCAATCGACTATTAAGTCAACACCTTCCCGAATGAAAGCCGAAAATGCAGCGAAGAAACTGACTTTTACAGCTGGAACACGTTACGCACCATTTGAGCACGTGCGTGTGAAGTATACCTATACGAAAGCAGCGAATTAAACACATCGGGTTGCGAATTCGCGATATTGCGAACAACCCTTTATTCATAAGGCTTTACACTAATTAAATCACCGGATTCGAGAATATAAACTCCTCAGAGTTCTCTTCGAGGTAAGAAAGCGTATCCAATATTTCCTGTAAATCAAACGAAGTCACCAATTTGGTGCGGTATTCCTTGAAATGTGCAATTCCCTTGAAGTAATTCGTATAATGACGTTTCATTTCGACTACACCCAAGCGTTCACCTTTCCATTTTACACTCATCATTAAATGGTCGCGTGCAGCCTCTACCCTGTCTTTCACTCCGGGAACAGGTAAATGTTCACCGGTTTCCATAAAGTGTTTTACTTCGTTAAAGATCCACGGATAACCGATACTTGCGCGACCGATCATGATCCCGTCCACTCCATAACGGTTTTTATATTCCAATGCTTTCTCCGGTGTATCAATATCTCCATTCCCGAAAATCGGGATCTTGATCCGCGGATTATTCTTTACTTCAGCAATGTGACTCCAATCTGCTTCACCTTTGTACATCTGTGCGCGCGTACGTCCGTGGATCGACAAGGCTTCCACACCGATATCCTGCAAACGTTCGGCTACTTCCATAATATTGATCATGGAATGATCCCAGCCCAAGCGGGTTTTCACCGTTACCGGCAATTTAGTTGAATTGATGCAAGCCTGTGTCAAACGGACCATCAGGTCTACATCTTTCAGGACACCTGCTCCTGCACCTTTGCTGACTACTTTTTTTACCGGGCAGCCAAAATTGATATCCAGGATATCCGGGTTTGTCGCATCCACAATTTTTGCCGACATCGCCATGGCTTCTTCATCTCCACCAAAGATTTGAATCCCGATCGGTTTTTCATAATCGAAAATATCAAGCTTTTGACGGCTCTTGATCGCATCCCGGATTAAGCCTTCAGAAGAAATAAATTCAGTGTACATCAAATCAGCCCCATGCTTCTTGCACAGAGCCCTGAACGGTGGATCACTCACATCTTCCATTGGAGCCAAAAGAAGCGGAAATTCACCCAATTCAATATCCCGAATTTTTACCATGGTGCAAAGATACGACTAAATTGAAAAATGGCTTCGACTACAGCCACCTTTCAATTAATTTCAGTTGTCTGTCCCGCTCGTATCCTTATTCCCTTTCTCCTGAACCGCAGCGCTCGGCTTTGGCTGATCTGCTGTCGGTTCATTCTCATTCTGCACCATTTCCTGCTTCGACAGGGTCTGGTAAAAATATGCCCCTACCAGCAGCAATCCTCCGATCGCGATGAAGACTACCGTTTTGTAAATCGTACTTAAAGTACTCAGATCATAAAAGAACATTTTCAGGATCGTAATTCCCAAAATAACCATCGCCGTAATTCGCATAACAGCTTGTCTCCGCTTGATCCCGATGACGATCATTGAAACTGC
This sequence comes from uncultured Fluviicola sp., assembly GCA_965650615.1. GTDB lineage: Bacteria > Bacteroidota > Bacteroidia > Flavobacteriales_D > Crocinitomicaceae > Fluviicola. The sequence continues at coordinate 7,365 of CBFGPJ010000025.1, forward strand.
GAACGATACCCACAACACCGATAACCAGATTTTATAGCCCGCTCCGAATCCGGAAACAAGTGACCATTGGACCAACTCCAGTGAAAGCATCCACAAGATCAGTAACAAACCAAGAGCTTTCCCCCAGTTTTCCTGTTTTTCGTAAGAGCGAACAGCCAATAGTGTCACGATAATTCCGGCAAATAAAACATAATGCGCCCCATTGAAAGAATTCCAATACGTTTCTCCTTCGTATATGGAAGTACTATTCGAAATACTCGCAGTAAATCCTATTAAGGAAATTGCCAGCAAGATAATTCCTAAGATCAGCAAACCGTTTGAATAATTCTCGACCCGGCGCAGTACCCATCTTCTGAATACACTGAACGTGCATACCGAAACAGAAACCCAGGCATATTGCCACAGAGTCACCGAATCCGAGAATTGATTAAACTTCTCTGTTTTTTCGATCAATTCTTTCAATCCCTTAGTATTTATGTCAAACTGGGTTGAATACATGTATTGCACATGCAGGTTCATTGCATAAGAACCCACAAACAATAAAAAGAACAATGCAAAAATACCGGCTGTTTGCCATGCAATGCTCTTGTAATATTCCGGTTGGTATCTCGATAAAAGTACAAATGTAAGCGCCATTGCAAGCACAGCCAATCCAACAGTTATCAGCAGTTCATTTTGATAGTATGGAAGTACTTCACCCCTTTTAATTGATTGGATGAAAACTTCGATCAGAATACACAGGGTTGCTAAAGCCAATAAAATGATCCCGATCACTTCCTCCAGATTTCTTGTGATTTCTTTCGACAACCAGAACAACAATAAGACCCCGGTTACCATGACATAGATGTAGGAATAGTCTCCGCAAAACGAGGTAAGTAAATTAGATAGTCCGAACAAGGACAACGCAAGGAAAACACGTTTGAATTCCTGCCTGTTCTCCCGTTCGAAAAGTACTTTATTCAAATAATAAACTCCTACCCCAATGACATTATACACAATGGTTTGCCAAAAAGGTGCTTTATCCAGTACGAAACCGATTGCTCCGAAATAACAGATCCCAACCAATACAAGTTGTACCAGCTGATGTCCCACCAATTCATCTTTTTTCCAGTGATTTCTTCCAACGATCCCGAATACGAACAACGCAAAGAACGCAACCAGATAAAGCGCAGCAATTGTGGCATCTTTTTGATAATTGAAATCCGTATTGAACCAGAAAAGGAAGATACCCCCTGTCCAGACAATGACCGGATATTGAATGGTTGGCCACTTCCGTATAACGGAAATAATGAGCATTCCAATATTAATGATCAGCATATAAAGCAAATAATAGGAAATATGCTTTGTACCGTCAGATACCAATGGAGGAAGAATATACGCTCCGATCAGTCCCAAATGTGCAATGATTGCCAGGTTGTAATACATCGCAAGAAAAACTGCGATCAATACCAGCAGCAGTAAACCTCCAAAAGCAACAGAAGAAGGGATCAACTGGTAAAAACTGTAAGCCGCATAGGTCATGAAGTAAGCAACTCCGATTGCTCCGCTTGCCAATACAGCACTGAAGGATTGGTATTTCGTCCGGAAAATAAATGCAAATGCACCCAATATCAAAGCAACAGCAAATCCGGCGAGCACTCGTCCGCTCTCCCCGATCAGGTTGTGATCAATGGCATATTTCGCACCGATACCAACACCGATTAAAACAATCGCGATTCCGATCTTGCTCAATAACTGTTCACCAATAAATTGTTCCCAGGAAGTTTTCTCTTTTTTAGGCACAGCGATTGGCTTCTCTGTTTCCCGAACCGGAACAGCTATTGGTTGTTGTTTGATTTCAGTTTGAATGGAACTTGCTTCGTGAACCGGTGCTTTTTCAACTCCGAATTGCTCGCGTAAAACTTTGAATTCAGCGTAGTTCTCTTTAATTCGAATCTTTAAATCTTCGTGCTCGGCCCATAATTTTCGATAGGCTTCTTCCAGACGAATAATCTTGTCCTTGTCAGACTCCATAGTTTTCAGTTTCGATTGGTTTTCGGAGTGAATGTATAAATAAGATTCAACGATGGGTGTTAAAAGTTGTAAAAAAGGGACTTCGACTACGCTCAGTCACCTTTTACAGAGATCAATTATCATTAGCACTGAGGTGATTGAGCGGAGTCGAATCTCCGTAGTGTTAATCTCTTTTTTGGACAAAATGTCCCTTCTTAAGCACATAAGTTGTTTTCCCGATATGCATGGTTGATCCGTCTTCAAACTGATAAAAGTCCTGGTAGTCAATCCCGTTAAAACTGAGTGATCCTTTCGTTTTATAAGCCAAATCCAGGTAATCTTCATTCAAAATGGTTCCTCCGCAAACGACCACATGCACCGGGATTCCGATACTGCCAACTAATGACATATCCCGGGGAGAAGCAAAGTTATCGGCAATTAAAATGAACCGTTCGGTTCGCGGATAAGTTTTCAATCCATGTATCAATGCTTCTACATTATTTTCAGGTAAATCACCACCTGATCCTTTTGTCATGACGTAAATCATGAACTCCGAAATCGAATCCAGGTTGCTGGAAGTATAGGAATAAACTCCGCCGGTCTGACCAACTTTCTTCGTTTTATCTTTCCTGTCGTCTCCATCATTGAAAAAAACGAATTGTTTGGGTGCCTGGAGTTTATTTTTCAATTGATTTGCAATAAACTCGACCACCTGTGCATTGTATGGGGCCATACTACCTGTCACATCACATACAAGCGTTGCCCTGGACCAATCCACTTTCGTCAGGGCTTTACTCACCTGGTTGGATGACGGTTGCGGTTTGATCGCATTATAATCGTAAGCCGGCAATTTTGCTTTTAGTTTCGGCGGAACTTCCGTAGCAAAAACTTCCAACGGTGAAGGTACAACACTGCCCCGAGTCATGAAATCTACCGAAAACTGCACCATGCATTCTGTTGGTTTTCCATTCAATGTCCCCGGAGTCCAATCGGGCATGCTTTTAATAAACTCACTGATTTCATCTTTGTAGGGAGATGGACCGGGCATATTTGGGAATACGATTTTCGTGATCTTGCCTTCTTTATTGATAATGAATTGCACATCCACTTTCTTGGGTCCGCTCGCTTCAGGCGGATAATTCAGGTATTTCGAAAAATAATCGATACGGGCCCGCTCACTATGCGGGAATTTCGGAAGAACAATAACCGGTTCCACATCTTCAAGAGAATCTTGTTTCAGCTTTTCCGTTTCCTTTTTTACATACGTGTCGTAGGCATATGATTTGATCTTCCCGGACGCAACTTCCCGAATGAAACTGGATTCTACTTTTGCAGATACTGCATCCGGAAGGTCACGGTAAGTAATGGCAAATCCATGAAAATAATCCTTCCCTTCTTCCGGAGATTTGCATCCGGTTTGTGCAACCAATACCCATTCAATTCCGGATTGTTCCAAACTATTCGGAGCTGCGAGGAATAAATTCTCCAGGCGTTTCCTGCTCAATCCATGCTGATCAAATGTTTCCGATTTCCGGTAAGTCGTATAGATCAGTTCGATCTTCAAAATGACTTTGTCCTTCACCGAGTTCAGCAGTGCCTTATTCGTGAAAATGGCATTATTGAAAGCTGTTTCAAGAAACAATACATCCTTCTTAGTTGGCTTGATATATTTTTCGACTGATCGCGGAGTCGTTTTTAAAATGAAATTAACTTGCTCCGAAATCGTTTGAGCTTGTAAAAACAAAGGAAATATATACAAAAGGAGTAAACGGTATCGCATATTCAGTTGGTTCTTAAATCCATAATGCAGTCACCGGGAAATGTTACAGGTTTCCTAAGATTGCATCTTTTCCGAAATACAAGGCAGAACACCAGGAGCTTAGAATGATAAAACCGACCAGACCTGCTATTGATTTATGCATTGGATTCTCTGCTTTGCTTAAAAAAACGGTCATTAACCACATCCAGGAAGGAACGATCAGCCACTCAAACATATTCATCATCAGGCAAATCGCCATCGCGACTGCATTGGCAATCTGTAACCAACGATACATCGTTTTATCTTCAAAAGCGAGTAAGATCTGCCAAATAAAGAAGAACAGTACAAATCCCAGGAAAAACCAGGACGAAAATGCAATCATTGAACCCTGTTTCTCTTCAAAATCAAGATCCGTAAAGATCAGCTGCATCACAAACTTGGAAGAAACGGCTAAAAAGGCAGTCCAAAGGATCAACGTAACTTCTTTCAGACGGATTTTTCTCCGGTTAGCGATCAATAAAATAACAGCAACCAGGAACAATCCTGCTTTGTACAAACCGAAAGGAAAAATAAATGCTCCATCCTTCATGAGGGTGGATAATCCATACATTCCGGCGGTCAGTATGGCCAGTAAAACGATTCGTTCACTAATCATTTTTCTTTGCCAGGGCTTCTTCGATATAGTCGAATGTGGAAAGGATCACCGGTTTTCCATCAACCACTGCAATATCGTGCTCGAAATGAGCGCTTGGTTGCCCGTCAGCAGTGACGATCGTCCAGTTATCTTCCAATTGAATGACTTTTTCGGTTCCCATATTGATCATCGGTTCAATTGCGATCGTCAAACCATTCATGATCTTCTTTCCGCGTCCTCTTTTTCCGTAATTGGGAACCTGCGGATCTTCATGCAGGGTTTTACCCAATCCATGTCCTACCAATTCGCGAACAACTCCGTAACCATGTTTTTCTGCATGTGTTTGAATTGCCCAACCAATATCATCCATCCGGTTTCCTACTTGCGCCTGTTCGATTCCCAAATACAAACATTCCAGGGTAACGTCAAGCAATTTGCGTTTTGCCTCAGAAACTTTTCCGATTGCAAATGTATATGCGTGATCTCCGTAATATCCTTTATAAACAGCTCCGCAGTCAACAGAAACAATATCACCTTCCTGGATCGGTCTTTCGGTTGGTAAACCATGTACCACTTGTTCGTTTACTGAAATAAGCAAGGTGCTCGGACATCCGTACAATCCCAGGAATCCCGGAATAGCATCCTGAGAGCGAATATAAGCTTCCGCCATTTTATCCAATTCCAGGGGAGTAACTCCCGGGCGAATCAATTCTGCCACTTTCCCTAAGGTTCTGCTAACCACCAAGGCTGCCTGGCGCATAATTTCAATTTCTTCGGCTGTTTTATATTTGATCATACTCTTATTCAGGAAATTCATCGATGCAAAGATACTGCAAATTGAATTGCGAATTCCAAATTCCGAATTCCGAATTAGAACAACGTCATTTAACCCTCAGAACCAACAACTTGACAAGCAGTTAGGTGTCTTCAAATTCCGGAATTCTCTTCTCCTAAAATTCGAGTGTTCGAGTGTTCGCTAATTTGCGAACAGTTCACATTTAAACAATTGATTTTCAATGCTATATAAATTTCAATCGTATCTCTTTCACCTTCATCCTGATAGCAGTTT
>CBFGPJ010000026.1:0-12736 GCA_965650615.1 uncultured Fluviicola sp.
CCCAGCTTAAAGGAGAAACAACATATACCTCAAGGATTTTGGCATCCAAACCTTGCAGGATCGATTTGGTAATTCCTTCCGTCAGAAGTACAGCAATATCGAGAGATCCTGTTTCCAGCCCACGGATCATTTGGCCTGTTCCGCCACTCATATCGGACCAATGGAGATTTAAACCGATTTCCTTGAACTTGCCCTCTTCGATTGCCAATTTCCAGGGTAAATTAAAATGTTCAGGAACACCTCCGATTTTAAGGCCTAATTCGTTTGTCATTTCTTTGTAAATTGCATGGAATGCAGTTTTCGGTACATTCCATCTTTGCGTAATAATTCTTCGTGAGACCCAATTTCCTGGATTTCACCTTTGTCCAGGACAATAATCTTGTCTGCTGCTTGTATGGTAGATAATCGGTGTGCGATAACGATGGAAGTTCTTCCTTTGGTAAGTTGTTCGGTGGCGCGTTGGATCAATAACTCAGATTCATTGTCCACACTTGAAGTGGCTTCATCCAGGATTAAAATATGCGGATTGTAAACGTAAGCACGGATAAAAGCAAGTAATTGTCTTTGTCCTACGGAAAGCACCCCGCCTCGTTCACCAACCTGGTAATCATATCCGTTTGGAAGTTTTTCAATGAAACTGTCGGCCCCTACGGCTTTCGCTGCTGCGATTACTTCTTCACGACTGATTTCCTCATTTCCTAAGGTGATGTTGTTGTGAATGGTATCCGAAAACAGGAATACGTCCTGGAGCACAATTGCAATGTTCTTTCGCAAAGTATCCATTTGGATTTCCCGCAACTCCAGATCACCGATGTGAATCGTTCCTTTTTGGTATTCGTAAAAACGGCTCAATAGGTTGACAATTGAAGTTTTTCCGGCACCGGTTGCTCCAACAAAAGCAATGGTTTCTTTTGGCTGGATGGTTAGATTAATGTCCTTTAAAACCCAATCTTCATCCTTATATGCAAAATAAACATGCTCAAATTTTAAAGGCTGCTCAAAATCACAAGTTGTAACAGTACCTGATTCCTGTACATGTTCATGTGTGTCCAGTAATTCAAATACCTTATCTGCACGTACAATTCCGCGTTGCAAAATATTGAATTTATCCGCCAGCATGCGAATTGGACGGAATAACATCTGGATCCAAAGTGTAAAACTGAACACGGTCCCGAATAATTCTTTGTCACTGATCTTGTCACCTGTCATTGAAAAGGCACACCAAACAATGAGTAATGCAATGGAGAGTGAACTGAGGAATTCCACAACAGGAAAGAAGATGGAAAAGGCCCAAACTGCATTCACGTGTGCCTGGCGGTGTGTTTTATTCACTTCCTGGAAAGCGGCATATTCCATTTTTTCCCGTCCGAAAATCTGGACAATATTCATTCCGGTCAATCGCTCCTGGACAAACGAGTTCAAGCGGTGAACAGCTGTCCCTTCCTGCTGGAAACTTCTGCGCATGGCCTTTGCAAAGACACGTGTTGCGAAAATGAGGATCGGGATCGGAATAAGTGTAATAAGAGAAAGTTGCCAGTTGCTGGTGAACATAAGTGCCAGTACCACGACCAACATAAGCAAATCACCCAAAATGTCAATCAGCCCGGAAGAAAAAACTTCTGAAATAGCTTCAATGTCTGAAACTACACGGGTTACTAAGCCACCAACCGGTGAGCGGTCGAAAAATTGCATCCGGAATGTAGACAGGTGATTGAAAACTTTCACACGGATATCCCGAATAACCGATTGAGCCATTAAATTCGAAAAATAAGCCGCTGAAAATTGCAAAAGTGCTTCAAAAAGCAAAATTCCTCCAACGATCAGTGTCCATTTCAAAAACAAGCTCGGATTCTGGCTGTCGACCACGTATTTTTGGACCATATTACCAATGATCATTGGTCGTAAAGGGCCAAGAACGGAAAGTAAAACCGTGCAAATGAAGGCCAAAACTAAAAGGCCCCTGTAAGGTTTTGCAAATTTCAATAAGCGTCTGAAAATTCGAAAATCAATTTTGCTTTGTTTGGCCATGTTACAAAATTACATTTAAGGATTGGGATATGACTTATTTTTAACTGCTAAAATTCACTAACAAAACACATTTTTATTTCCATTGTTTGCTTTTATTCCTTTATTTTGTGAAGAGGTAAAGAGCCCGATAAAAAAGCACAGATTTCAACTCCAATATTCAATACTATGGTTTACAATTTAGGTCAGTCAACATCCATCTTCAATACTTTTTTGGGGGAGTTAAGAGATTGCACAGTTCAAACTGATCCCATGCGTTTTAGACGTAATTTAGAGCGCGTTGCCGAAGTATTGGCTTATGAATTAAGTAAGCACCTGGACTACCAGACTGAGTTGGTGACCACTCCACTTGGGGAAGCCGAAGTTCCGGTTTTGAAACAACAACCTGTTCTTGCAACAATCTTGCGCGCCGGTTTACCGATGCATCAGGGTTTGTTGAACTACTTTGATCGCGCTGAAAGTGCTTTTGTTTCTGCTTACAGGAAACACACAACTGCAGAAGATTTCGATATTCATGTAGAATACCTTGCATCACCGTCTATTGATGGAAAAACGCTGATTATTTCGGACCCGATGCTGGCAACCGGAAGTTCCATGGTGATGGTGTATAAAGCATTGTTGAAGCAGGGAAAACCTTCCAAAGTGCATATTGTATCTGCGATCGCTGCTCCGGAAGCGATTGAATTCGTGAAAAAACACCTTCCGGATACGAGCTGTATTTGGGTCGGGGCAATCGATAAGGAATTAACTGCTCAATCCTATATCGTTCCCGGATTGGGTGACGCCGGAGATCTGGCTTTCGGAGTAAAATGTTAAGGAGATAAATTATGCAGTGGCACTTCTATTTTACCTTGTTTAGCCTGTCGATGATTAAATTCATGTTTGCTCCTTTTGGTGGGCCGGCCATGAAACTGAATTATCTTGAAACTTATTTATCTTGTATTTCCGGGGCCTTCGTGGCAGCATTCATTTTTTATTTCTCGAGTGAGTTTTTCATGATCCGGGCACATAAAAAACGCCAGGCGGCATTGCAAGCGTCTATAACAAACGGAACACCACTTAAATACAAACCGAAATTTACACGATTCAACAAACTGATCGTAAAATTGAAACGCCGTTTCGGAATATATGGAATTGCTTTTTATGCCCCTTTATTCTTATCAGTTCCGCTTGGTTCCATAGTAACGGCTAAGTTCTATGGAAAAGAAAAACGGACATTTCCGCTGATCCTTTTGGGAATTTGTATCAACGGTGCAATTACAACAGGCTTAGCTTACCTTATTTTTTAAATGAAAGTTCGTCAGCTATTTTTTGACCTGGACAGGACCCTTTGGGATTTTGAGACCAACTCGCGTTTCGCGCTGCAATATTTGTATGATGATCTCAAATTGGGAGAAACGATCGAACATTTCATGCATTTCCATCATACATATATCCGGATCAATGCGGACCTGTGGAACCAATACGGAAACGGAAAATTGACGAAGGAAGAACTCCGGGATAACCGTTTCAAAAAAGCATTGGCACATCATGGAATTCATGATGACTCGCTTGCAAAGCAAATGAGCGATGGATACATTGAGCTTTCTCCACAACAGACGGCGCTTTTTCCGGGGGCACTGGAAACACTGGAAACTTTGAAACAACAGGATTATGCTTTGCATATCATTACGAACGGCTTCAAGGAAGTACAGCATATTAAATTAGAGAAAAGCGGGATCAGCCGGTTTTTCGGTACGGTCCTTTGTTCTGAAGAAATTGGTGTAACAAAACCGCACCGTGAGATTTTCACGGAGGCATTGCGTCTGACAGCATGTAAAACCGAACACGCCATCATGATCGGTGATGACTTCAAAGCGGATATTATTGGTGCTTTGAATGCAGGCTGGACGGCCATTCATTTTGATCCGGGACATAAGTTTAAAAAAGAACGCAATGTTCCGCGTATCCGCGAATTGTCTGAAATACCGGAAGTAGTAAATCTCTTGCCGATCGTTACAAATTAACCAGTGAAAATTTGCTGAAGAGTCAAAATAGAGAAATAAGTAAGGTCTTTTTAAGATGCATTTTTCTGTTTGGTTTTTTCCTTGCTCCGTTTCATTCATCAGCTCAGAAAAGATTGGAAGATGCACAATTAAAAGCATTAACCGATAGTCTGAAATATGTTAGTGATGTTCCTTACATCTGCGAAGATCCGGTTCTCACCAATTACAGGTCTGGTTGTGGCGACCGTATTTTTTGGCGGATTGTTCAGCAGAAAAAATCAATCGTTCCGTTTCTGATCGATAAACTGGATGATACGACCCAAACCCTGGTACCGGTTCCGAACTTTGGCGGATATTATACCGTTGCAGACATTGCTTACACAGCTTTGCAGGAAATCATTGCCGATATTCCTACGTTTGAACTGCTGGGTGTGAAATTCGATCAGGAAGGTTGTGGTTATTGTGCTTACTGGAATTATTTGCGGGAAGACATTTCGCATCGGAGACATTTTCAACGTGAAGTCCGTAAATGGGAACAGCGTCTGGGAGGAAGATGGATTGAAAGCACAGAAGTATTGACCTGCGATTGTTCCTTTCCGCACCCGAATGGAGGACATTACATCAAAGAATACACTTTAAGTAATTACAATGGTTATGGAGTGCATGTCGAGTATTCTTATTTGAAAGCACACAGTATTGGGATCGGGGCGAATTTCATTTCGGAATCTTTTCGGCCTTTCATTGGTAAAAGACGAATCAATTATACAATAGATGCCACAATTACCGGTTTGTTTTACAACCGCATTGCTGCTTTGGGACAGCGAATTGACCTGGGAATCAATGTGCAGAAAACATCTCCGGATTTCCACATCTTTTTCGAACATAATGACAAGAACGATTTCCGGATAGGAGGAAAAATAGGCGTTTCATTCGGGAATTTTATTTACCTGCATTACCGGTACAGTTATCCTTTAACACGCTACGAAAATTCGTATATCTCAAGACACGGAATCGTTTTGACAATCAAACTGAACCAGGTGCCGATCAGTAATTTGTGGTCACCCTGATTTTTTTCAAAAAACAAATTTATTTGTTATCAATTAATTTGTCTTGACTCTTAGGTCTTTTAGTCAACTTTTTAGTTGACGGTCTTTCGTCTTTCCCTATCTTTGTGCCTTCGTTGAAGCTCTTAACCTTCGCGTAACCGCTTCGGTGGAGCAAATTCTGCCCAAGCATTGTACCTTCAAACAAAAACAGGATGTCATTTTCTTCTTTCGGCTTATCGCCTTTTTTACTCCAAGCTTTAAGCGAAATGAACTATGAGCGGCCAACTCCGATTCAGGAAATCGCTGTTCCGGCAATTCTGACAGGGAAGGATGTGCTGGGGATTGCACCAACAGGTTCAGGAAAAACGGCCAGTTATGCATTGCCTATTTTAACACAGCTTTCCAAAGCAGAAAAGGCAAAAAACCGGCATATTCAATCACTGATCCTTGTTCCGACCAGAGAATTGGCGATCCAGGTGGAAGAAGTGTTCAAAGAATTCGCACGGGCTTTCCCGGAACCTTTGAAAATTAAAGCGGTTTACGGTGGTGTTTCCATCAATCCGCAAATGAAAGCCATGATGGGTGTTTCTGTTTTGATTGCAACTCCCGGTCGATTGATTGAGTTGGCAGAATCGAACGCGATCCGGTTGAGTACTTTAAAGTCTCTGGTACTGGATGAAGCGGATAAATTATTGAACCTGGATTTCCAGGAAGAACTGAAGCGGATTTTGGGCTGGATACCCGGAAAACGCCAGAATCTTTTGTTTTCAGCGACCCTGAATGACAAGGTTTCCGATATTACTCAATTGGTTTTGCACGAGCCAATTGTATTGAAGATTGAACAGGAAGCGGATTCTATTGACCTGATTCAACAAACAGCATTCCGCGTTTCTGATGAGAGAAAAGGTCCGTTATTGCGCTATTTGATCCGTTCACGAAAAATGAAACAAGTATTGGTGTTTACCAGTTCTACATTTAAAGCGGATCAGGTTGTTGAAAAGCTTCGGAAGAATAACATTGATGCCCAGGCAATTCACAGTAAGAAAAGCCAGGATGCCAGAACTCGTGTCATGCGTAATTTCAAAGCCGGACATTTAAAAGTAATGGTCGCTACGGATCTGATAGCCCGTGGAATTGATATTGAATTTCTGCCTTTTGTAATCAACTATGAGCTGCCACGTTCTCCAAAAGATTTTGTGCATCGTATCGGTCGTACCGGAAGGGCAGAGGCAACAGGTGAAGCTTTGACTTTCGTTACACCGGACGACGAGCATCATTTTAAAATTATTCAAAAGAAAATGGGAAAACAGGTTCCCTTCGAAGAAACGGATCAATTGGACCTCCACGGATTTTAATTTCATTTATAATATGAACGCCCAGTCTTAAAATCTTGAAGTCCTAATATCTTAATATCTCAAGAAATGAAACGCATTGCAGCATACAAAAAACTCTTCCAGGTAGAAGAAGAAGAAGTCACTTTGACTCAATTAACGACCACTTACCGCAAACTGGTAAAAGAGTGGCATCCGGATAAATTCCAGGAAGAAGATCCATTGAAAGCAGAAGCGGAAAAACGCAGTTTGGAAATTATCGATGCCTATCATTTTTTGGTGAGCATTGCCCCGGAAACTTTAGAGCAAAACCTGCAAGAGTACCAGGAAACGATCAATACGTCCATGATCGCGGATTATCACTATAAAGGCTTAACTTTAAAAGTGACTTTCTTGAACGGACAGGTATTTGAGTATTTCGGAGTTCCAAATAATGTCTACAAAAAATTAAATCAAAGTGCCACTCCCGAACGCTTCGCCCGCAGGCACATTTTTACTTCTCATACGTATCGCATGGCAAGCAAAGGAACGGTGGAGGCTTAGGTCATTTTTTCTTTTCCCTGCTAAAGATAACAGGAAGAGAGAATTTTGAATTAACAGGTTTCCCTTCCAGAAATGCAGGTTTGAATACCAGTAATTTTACCACGCGGATTACTTCAGCATCCGCCAAAGGACTCAGCGATTTCTTGATCTTGATATCAGTTACACGTCCATTTGTATCGACTGTGAATGAAGTATAAACCTTACCTTCTACACTATCGGCCGGATATACGATGTTTTCTCGGAGGAAATCCTTCAGTGCAGTAAATCCACCCGGATATTCGGGAGAATCATCAATAATAACTCCGACGACATCCATTTGTTTAGGAGCTGTCGGACAAGCTGCTCCGGATGATTTTGGAGATGGAAGTTTAAACGGATCTACTTCTTCCTGTGCATGCAGGTTTTGAAAGGAACTGCTTAAACCAATAGTTAGAACAGTTGCTGCCGCCAGTTGGAAATACCTTTCGTATCCTTTCGCGACTTGCTTTTCAGAGAAAATACCACAAACGGATCGATTTGTCTTCTTGATCTGCTCAAATTCTTCGGCTGATTTATTCCTAAAATCAATAATTTTTCGATCACATACTTTACAGTATTTATCAAGTCCACAAGAAGCCATATCATTGATCCTCTCTTTACAGGGAAGTGAAAAATGAATATTCTTGATAGATGACATGATTGAGTTTTGGATCAAATATAATGGCAAAACTTAGAAGAAATCCGGTCGAATATTAAAATGTGCTTTCTGTTTATTTTAATGTTGAACTGAAAAAAAGGACAATTGATTCCCCGTCAAATTCATTATTTTTGAAAGACAGATTTGTACTTATGAAAAGACTATTACTCTTATTGATGCTTGGTGTTTCGAGCGCTGTTTTTACTCAAAACAAACTTCCTGAATTCCTTGTCGGGACCTGGTTGTCTGAAGATCAAAGTACCTACGAGCATTGGGATAAACTTTCTTCTGCTTCCATGAAGGGCTATTCATACGAAGTAAAAACCGGTGAAATGAAAGTGAACGAATACCTTGATCTGGTTCAGCGGGAAGACGGAATATTCTATATTCCTACGGTTATCGGTCAGAACAAGGGAAAACCGGTTGAGTTCAAACTGACTTCTTCGGATTCGTTGTTCGTTTTTGAGAATAAAGAACATAGTTTTCCTAAGAAAATTTGCTACAAAAAGCTCTCATCAAACGAGATTTTTGTCCAGGTTTTGGGAGAAAGAAATACAGGTTTCAGCTTCAAAATGAAGAAGACGAAAGCAACTGTTCCGGTAATAACTCAGGAAGAGAACACCACAGATAACCCGAATTATGACATAAATCTGGCTGAAAAACTGAAAGGTGACGATTACGGAATGAAAAGTTACATGTTCGTTGTTTTGAAAACAGGAACAAATACCACAACCGATAAAAAATACATCGACAGCTGTTTTACCGGGCATATGGGAAATATCGGTCGCTTGGTGGACGAAGGAAAGTTAATTGTTGCAGGGCCTTTTGGTAAGAATAATCTGACGTATCGCGGTTTGTTTATCTTGAATGTGACAACAAAAGAAGAAGCGGAAGCACTGCTGAAAACAGATCCTGCGGTTAACTCACAACTTCTTGCATACGACTTGATCCCATGGTATGGTTCGGCGGCACTTTCCGAATATTTGGATGCTTCCGATAAGATTTGGCGCAAGAAATTTTAATCCATATGCTTATCTAAAATAACTGGCATGAAAAGATTTAGTGGTTTTATTTTAGTTGTACTTGCATTGTTCATTGCTTCATGCTCTGGTGAGAAGTCCGGATCGGTTGATTTTGACAAGTACAAAGAAGCATTTGTGTTGCGTTTGTGGGAAATGCATCCGGGTTGGGCAAGCGGCAGTGGTTACCACAAATATGATTCGGTATTGGTCGTTCCGGACAAAACCCGTCAGGGAAAAGAACGGGAATTCATTCAAAAAGAATTGGAACAACTGAACCAATTTAAATCCGAAGAACTTTCCGAAGCCAATCAAATTGATTTGAAATTAATCCGGAATTACCTCGAAGGGGCTTTGTGGGAACAGACTTCATTGAGATCCGGAGAATGGAATCCGTCGAATTACAACGTGTGTGATGATTTTGCAAAAATGTTGGGAAATAATTATGCGCCTTTGGATGAGCGACTGAGAAATTTTTCCATCCGTTTGAAAAACGTCCCTGCTTATTACAAAGCTGCAATGGCAAACATCAAGAATCCGACCTTGGAGCATACGAAACTTGCCATCGAACAGAACCGGGGCGGCGTGTCTGTTTTTACCACGGACCTTCCTGCAAGTATCGAAAAGAGTAAGCTATCCGAAGCAGAAAAAACAGAATTGCTGAAACGAAGTACAACTGCTCAAAAAGCCATCGAAGAGTATGCTGACTGGTTGGAAAAATTACCAAATCCACATCCACGCAGTTTCCGTTTGGGAAGTAAATTATATGCTCAGAAATTTGCTTTTGATATTCAGTCCGATAAAACGGCGAGGGAAATTTACCAAAGTGCATTGGAGCATAAAAAGGAGTTGCATCACAAAATGGTAAAGATTTCCCGTGAGATTTGGGATAAGCATATGGGTGAGAAACCAATGCCAGGGAATGAATACGAATTAGTGAAGCAACTGATCGACCAAATTTCTTTGCAGCATACACAACCGGAAAATTTTCAGAAAGACATCGAGAAACAGATTCCTCAGTTGGAGAAATTCGTCAAAGACAAAAACCTGATCTATCTGGATCCGAAGAAACCGTTGGTTGTTCGTCGTGAACCGGATTACATGGCGGGTGTTGCCGGTGCATCCATTTCTGCTCCCGGACCCTATGATAAAGGTGGAAATACGTATTACAACGTAGGAAGTTTGAATGGTTGGCCTGCAGAAAAATCGGAGAGTTACCTGCGCGAGTACAATGATTATGTATTGCAGATCCTGAATATTCACGAAGCAGTTCCGGGGCACTACACGCAACTGATTTATAGTAACAACTCGCCGAGTATCATTAAATCCATTTTCAGGAACGGTGCAATGGTGGAAGGCTGGGCCGTTTATACGGAACTCATGATGCTGGAAAATGGTTATGGTGCTTTAGCAGGCACAGCAACCACTTCTCCGGAAATGTGGCTGATGTATTACAAGTGGAATCTGAGAACGACCTGTAATACGATTTTGGATTACTCAGTCCATAACCTGCATTTCACGAAGGAACAAGCAATGAATTTATTGATAAATGAAGCGTATCAGCAGCAAGCTGAAGCAGAAGGAAAGTGGAAACGGGCAACATTGAGCCAGGTGCAGCTATGCAGTTATTTTACCGGCTTCATTGAAATCTGCAACCTGCGTAAAGAATGGATGACAAAGCAAGGCAAAGCATTTAATCTGAAAGCATTTCACGAAAAATTCCTCAGCTATGGAAGTGCGCCCGTGAGAGATATCCGTCAGATGATGATGGGGAAATAAATTATCAATGGAAGAATTATCAATTGTCAAGGGGGTGAAGTTCTTCTTGATAATTGGATCATTCATAATTGATAATTAATCTCCGTATATTTGAATTTTGCAATTTAGGGTTCATGGAGTTCATCAGCATAGAAGAGTTTTATCAATCGATCAGTAATGGTACGTCTTTAATTCCGGAGGGAATTGGAAGGGAATTAGGGCATTTCAATGTGTTTGATACAGAAGAATTGCGCGCGCAGTTGAAAGGCCAAAAAGCAAAGATGCCTTACAATCGGCGAATGTATTACAAGATCAGCCTGATTGCAGGAAAAAGCACTGCCGAATATGCTGACAAAGTAATCGATATTGAAAAATATGCCCTGCTTTTTGCAACACCCAAAGTGCCTTATAACTATACTTCTGAAAATGAAGACCACCATGCCGTTTTTTGCGTATTTACTTCTGACTTCATTACGAGAGCAAATACAGGTGTTTCTTTGGATGATTTACCGATCTTCAGTCCGGGAAGTATTCCGGTTTTTGAATTGTCTGAAAACGAGTATCAATACCTGAGAACTGTTTTTTCGAAGATCAAAAAAGAACAGGCTTCCGATTATGCATTTAAATACGATCTGATTCGCAATTATGTAATAGAGCTCATTCATTTGGGACAGAAATTACAACCGGCTTCCGTTTTGTATCCGAAACATACGGCTTCGGAACGGGTGAGTTCGCTGTTTGTAGAATTATTGGAACGGCAATTCCCGATTGAATCCAATCAGCAGCGCATTGGTTTGAGAACGGCTAAAGATTATGCAGAGCGTCTGGCAGTTCATGTAAACCATCTCAATAAAGTATTGAAAGAAAATACGGGAAGAACGACCACCGAAGTGATTGGGAACCGGATTACCCAGGAAGCCAAGATTTTGTTGAAACAAACAAACTGGACCATTTCCGAAATAGCTTATTGCCTGGGATTCGAGGAAGTGGCACACTTTTCTAATTTCTTCCGTAAACAAACACAAGTAACTCCAAATTCTTTCCGGAATTAATTATTAATGCAAAAATTATCAATTATCAAGAACTGGAGAATCACTTTCTTGATAATTGAACCATTCATAATTAATAATTATTTGTTTTTCGCAACTCTTGGATTGCTTCGTGCAAACAAATCGGTCTGTGGTCATGCTACCTTTGTTTCATCAAATTAAAACACATGAAAACAGACAAATTAGCACTCGTTACAGGAGGAAGCCGCGGACTTGGAAGAAGTATGGCAAACAAATTGGCAGAAAAAGGGATCAATGTATTAATCACGTACCACACAAATAAAACGGAAGCAGATAAAGTGGTCGCAGAAGTTCAGGCAAAAGGAGCCGAGGCGTTTGCACTTCCATTGGATGTAAGTAAAGCGGATACATTTGAATCTTTCGTTGCTGAATTAAGAGGTGCAATGAAAAGCAAATTCAACGCAGAAAAAATCGACTTTCTGATAAACAACGCGGGAATTGGATTACCTACACCACTTGGAGCAACAGAGATGTCAGTATTCGATTCATTAACAGACATCCATTTTAAAGCACCGTTCTTCCTGACGCAATTAATCGTCCCGTTTCTAAATGACGGCGGAGGAATCGTAAATATTTCCAGTGGATTGGCACGCTTTACAGCTCCCGGATATTCCATTTACGGATCTTTAAAAGCAGCAGTGGAGCAATTATCCAGATACCTGGCAAAGGAATTGGGATCACGCCAGATTCGTGTAAATTGTGTTGCTCCCGGAGCGATTGAAACCGATTTCGGAGGCGGAGCAGTACGTGACAATGCAGACTACAATAAAATGGTTGCGAACGCTACAGCCCTTGGGCGAGCAGGATTACCGGATGATATCGGAGATGTGGTTGCTTTCCTGTGTACGGACGAATCCCGCTGGATCAACGGACAACGCATTGAAGTTTCCGGGGGAACGAATTTATAACTGGACTTTAAGACATCAGGATTTCAAGATGTTAAGACTTGGATATGCAATAAAAAAGCCTTTGGATTCCAAAGGCTTTTTACTCATAATTCAAGTCCTGATATCTTGAGGTCTTAAAATCTTAATGTCCTTTTAGTTAATCCAACAAATCTTCCTGTCTGTTCAATAAAGTTCCGAGCAATCGTTGCAGTTCTATTTTTTCAGATCGCTTTACAACGTAAGTTTTTGACCATTGGTCGTGCCAGCCTCTTTCACCAAAACAAGAAAATGCCTCGATAGGGATCATTCGAATAACTGTTCTAAGCATTCCCTGTCCAAAGGTTATTCTTTCAGCTCTATTATTGATTACGGTATAACCACAAATTAATTTTCCGA
>CBFGPJ010000027.1:0-12625 GCA_965650615.1 uncultured Fluviicola sp.
TTTTACTTCCAAGCCTGCTTCTCTCAAAGCATGAACAGCTTGCAGGCTGCTTCCGCCTGTTGAAATCAGGTCTTCAATTACGACAACGCGTTGTCCTTTTTCAAAATGACCTTCGATCATATTCCCCATTCCGTGAGCTTTCGCAGAGCTGCGCACATAAATAAAAGGAATTCCTAATTCCTGTGCTACTAATGCTCCCTGGGCAATTCCTCCTGTTGCAACACCTGCAATGATATCCGGTTTTCCGAAATGCTCCAAAATAGCATCTGCATATCCCTGACGGATATAGGTTCTGATTGCCGGGAAAGAAAGTGTGATCCTGTTATCACAATATATAGGTGATTTCCAACCGGAAGCCCATGTAAATGGAGAATTTGGTTGTAATTTTACTGCTTTAATTTGTAGCAAAAATTCCGCTACTTTTAGTGCTCGATCTTTATTTAAAATCATACTGCAAATGTACAAAGTTTTTATTGATAATTCGGTTATTGAATTTTTGGATTCGTCGGAAGAAATGCCTTTGAAGAGATACGATTTGGTTCAGAATTCCCTCGAAAATGATTTGTCAAAGCTTTTGGATCAGTTTGATTTTGAAGTGTCAATAGTTTGTTTATTAGTTATTTACGAGGATTTTGATCTGGCATTCAATCAAGTCTTTCATGCATATGAATTTATGGATGCAGCCGGAGGCATAGTAAAGTGTGATCGGCGGTATTTATTTATTGAACGACATGGAATGTGGGATATTCCAAAGGGAAAACTGGACGCAAACGAACAGCCTTGGGAAGCTGCAGTCCGTGAAATCGAGGAGGAATGCGGGATCAAAGGCCCAACGATTGATCATTTGCTTGGAATTACATTTCACACCTATACTTACAAAGGAAGGCTGACGATCAAAAAGAATTGGTGGTATGCGCTGAATTATTCCGGGTCATTGGAGGTAACTCCGCAGGAGGAGGAATCAATTACACAGGCAATCTGGATTGAAAAGAATGAATGGAAAATGATCCGTGAGAATACCTATGATTCGATTAAAGAAGTGTTGGAGATGGCGAAAGATTTTTAAATTATCAATTGGTAAATTATCAATTATCAAGAAGCAAATTTCTCTTGATAATTTAACCATTCATAATTGATAATTAATCTATGATACGGTGTTTTTGTGCGATTTTCACTGCTTCCATTTTGTTATGGGCCTGTAATTTACTGTAAATATTTTCGATGTGCTTCCGAACAGTTGATGGCGATATAATGAGGTTTTCAGCGATTTGTTTGTAATCCATTCCTTTACTCAGTTGATTGAGTACATCAATTTCCCGTGGTGAAAGTTCCGGCTTGTTTGTGTCGAACTTCTCTTCTTCGGGTTTGATCGGATTTCGCAATAAACGCAATGCCTTTAAGGCAATTCCGGATGACATGGGAGCTCCGCCTTCTACAATGGACAAAATACTTTGGAGCAGGACGCGCGGATTTTCATCTTTTAATAAGTATCCGTTTGCCCCGGCCAAAATTGCCTGGAAAATAGATTCTTCATCGTCGAGTACCGTAAGCATGATGACTTTGATCTGCGGGTAGCGTTCTGAAATAATACGCGTAGTTTCAATACCATCCATCTCCGGCATTTGAATGTCCATTAAGATGACATCTACAGTCGTGTCTTGAGCTAATTTTTCCAGGAACAGTTTTCCATTGAAGGCATGAAACTTGAACTTCAATTCTCCCGGGAAAAGAGCTAATTTTTCCTGGATGGATTTTGCTAAGAAAGCATTGTCTTCGGCTACTGCAATTCGGATCATGACTGGATGTTTGAAAAGGTTTAAACGTTCATACTTCGGCATTTCGACTACGCTCAATGACCTTCAGTGTCCTAGGGTCTCTAATTACACAAAGGTGACTGAGCAGAGTTGAAGTTACCTTTGCAAAAGTGCAATTATAAGCGGAATGAATCAATACGTCAGATGCCGAATGTACAGGAAATAGCTGTTCCATCATTTTCAGAAGTTTTCAAGAGAAATGTACCATTGATCTGTTCGCAGCGATATCGCATGTTCTGTAATCCGTTTCCGGTATTTCCGGGTGTGATCCCTTTGCCATTATCAGTAACAGTGAGAATTATCCGATCCTGTTTTTCTTCAAACGAAATGGTTATGCGGGTCGCTTCGGCATGTTTCAGGGTGTTTTGGATCGATTCCTGGATAATGCGGTACAGATTCAGCAGTTCCGTTGATTTTAACGGATGGTTTTGTTTCAGGTTGTTGTGAATTTCAATGGGAACCGGAATTTTGTTCCGGAGGCTTTCGACACGGGTTAACAGGGTTTCAATGTTTCCGTCTTCGGAATTCATTGCCCAAATCGTACTGCGTAATTCCTGCATTGTGTTCCTTCCAAAGTCACTTAGGTCCTGCAATTTGGTGTTCAATACGTTGTTTTCTTCGTCAAGATAGGAAAGATTGTCAATGGAAGAGATCAGGTAGGTGATCTGTGAACCTACATTATCATGCAATTCCCTTGAAATGCTCAATTTTTGTTCATTCAGCTGTTTTTCCCGTAAATAATGCTCTTCCTGTCTGGTACGGATCAACTCCTCTCTGGCAATCTTTCGTTTATGCCTGAAAAACAGGAATACAACCACGAATAACAATAATAAGGTAACAGAAATTCCGAGCCAGATGGCTTGATATAATTGATTTTTGGCATTTTTTGCTTCACTCTCGGCCAGTGCCCGTTCGTTTTTTTCCAATTCGTACTTTCCAAAAACATCAGCAATGATCTCATTTCCCTGGAAAATAGCCACGCTGTCCTGGTATTTGTTTTGAAGAACCAGGTATTTGGCAGCCTGTTCGTAGTTTTTCCGGTCCAATTCCATTTTGGATAAACCCCGGTAGGCGTTCAGAATCTGTTTGTACGATTTGGTGTCTTTTACCAACTCAAGGCCATAATGCAGGTAGAAAGAAGCAGAATCCATTTGTTTCAGATCCGCGAACGCATTCCCGATATTTACTGCAATAATTCCTTCACCTGTTTTTGAATGCAGCTGTTTGTATAATTTGAATGCCTGCTGGTAGTATTTCAGCCCAAGATCGGTATTTCCTGCAGCCCTTTCCACGACTCCCAAACCTTGATAAACCATTGCAAGCTGTTCCTGTTGATTGGTTTCCCGGGCAAGCGGAATTGCTTTCAGATACATTTCCCGGGCTTTCCCGAACTGATTTAATTTTTGGTAACACGATCCGAGATTCCCGTAATTTGTGAGCTGAACCAGTTTGTTATCGGTCCGAACAGCAATTTCATGCACATCCAATTGCATTTTCAGTGCTTCCTTAATAAAACCACTTACTTCAAGCACGTTTGCACTGTTCTGGTAGAGTTGAAGCAAGGTGTTTTCGTCTCCCAGGATTTTTGCGAAGTAAATCGCTTTGTTATATGCTTGTTGTGCTTTTTTGTACTGGGTCAATTCGAAATAAGCGGTACCCAGTTTTGCATAGGAAGAGATCATTCCGACTGTATCTTTTAAACGGCTCCGGATTTCCAATGCTTTGGTGTTCAGTTCAACTGATTTTTGAAAATCCCCGGTTGTCAGGAAAGGCATGGAATAATCATTGTAGGTATTGGCCAGTATTGTTTCGTCGTTTAGAGTCTTTGCCAGCTTCAATGATTTGGAACCGAATGCAATTGCCTTTTTTGCGTCCGAACGAAAATAATAAAAAGTCAAATCGTTGAGCAGTTGAACCTTTTCTTTTCCTTCTTTCTTTGGAATTAATCGTTCGAGGGAATCCAGTTGCTGTTGCGTTTGCCCGAATAAAATGCTGCTGATAAATAATAGGATACAACTGAAAGTGAATTTCATGGAGTTCATTTTGAATGATGACGAAGATATCTTTTAATTACGAATTCCTGATTACGAATTACGAATTGTCTGTCACAGTTTGTCAAAATCAATTGCTGTTCGCTATTTGGCAAACTGGCAAATTTGCTAAATTGAAAACAGTTTTTTTAGGATTGATTCCCGCTGGAAATTTTTGGCTAATTTTTTGTTAATTAAACAACCAATCTAAAAAGAGTTCGTATTCTTGTAGAGTTAAAACTAAAACACATGAAAGTAATAGCAATTTTGGCAGTTTCAATGATCTCATTTGGAACATTTGCACAAACGACAACAAAAGATAAAGCGAAAAAAGAAACAAAGACTGAGGTAAAATCTCCGGTAGCTTTTAAAACACTAAAAATTGAAAGAGCTGAAATCCCTTACGATTCTAAGGAGCCATTCATCTTCGAATTCAAAAACAACGGGAAAACTCCTTTGATCATTACAAACGTTCAGACTTCTTGTGGTTGTACGGCTGCTGAGAAACCAACTGAACCGATTGCAAAAGGGAAGTCTTCTAAAATCGTGGTAAATTACGATACCAAGCGTGTTGGACAGTTCACTAAAACAATTACTGTGACAACAAATGCTTCTACTGAGCCGATCATTTTGACTATTACCGGTAAAGTATTGCCTCAGGAAGCAACTGAAGCTCCGAAGACAAATTAAGAAATAGTATATAAAAAAAGTAGGGGCGGAAAATTTTCCGCCCCTACTTTTTTTATTTCCGCTCCTTTTTAGTCCTGAATTTCTATTGCCAAAATGCGATCACCTTGTCTGATATCGTCAATGATATCCAAACCATCAACTACTTTTCCAAAACACGTGTGATTGCGGTCCAAATGTGCTGTATTGTTTCTGCTGTGGCAAATAAAGAACTGAGATCCACCCGTATTTCTTCCTGCATGTGCCATAGAAAGTACCCCACGGTCGTGGAATTGATTTCCTCCTGTTAATTCACAATCGATTTTGTAACCCGGCCCACCTGTTCCAGGCATTCCCGTTGCTCCTTCACGTGAATTCGGGCATCCTCCCTGGATAACGAAATCCGGTAAAACCCGGTGAAATGTCAATCCGTCGTAGAATCCTTCTTTAGACAGTTTTACAAAGTTAGCAACTGTATTCGGTGCATCTTCCTGGAAGAAGGTTACACGCATATCTCCCTTTTCGGTACGAATGATAGCTTCCATTTTTAATAAATTATTTTTGCAAAAGTAATTTATAATTACGAATGCCGAAAGCCGAATTGCGAATTGAATTTTAGGGTGGTTCGCAAGCTCACGTTAATGAATCTTTGGTTTTAGTCATTAATGAGAGGGAATCGGTAAGTCTTATTCTTGGAATCTTAATTCGCAATTGACAATTCGCAACTCGGAATTCTTTTAGGGTTTTTAACAGTTTAGCTTCCATGGTAACTGCTACAACTGAAAATGATGTGTACATTTGCTTCATGAGTCATACAACGATCGCCCGCGATAAAATCAAACAATTTTCATCATTTTCCCAGGCTTTTGGGAACCAACGTACATTCGGGCAATTTCTAACAGCACCGCTGAGTTCCATTTCGGACCTGCAGGCACAGGCAAAGCAAAAGAAAGAGGTTTATTCCTCAGAAACACGGAAAAACCTGGTTCGGGTATGGAAGGAACAAATTGCTTCCTATGCATCACCGGGTCAATTGGAAAACCTGAAACTACTGGAGGACGAGTCAACGTTTACCATCACAACAGGACACCAGCTGACACTTTTTGCAGGTCCGCTTTACCTGATCTACAAAGTACTGCATGTGGTCCGTTTATCGGAAGAGTTCAATAGGAGTCAAAGTGAGTACAAAGCCGTCCCGGTATTTTGGATGGCTTCGGAAGATCACGATTTTGATGAAGTGAGATCTACCCATTTGTTCAATCAAAAACTGACCTGGGAATCGAACCAGACCGGACCTGTAGGCCGTTTCGATATGAATGATTTTAAGGAGGTTTTTTCTCAATTCAGTGCTTTCTTTGAAGGAAAAGAAACGGCGATCAATGAATTGCTTGCCATTCCTGAAAAGCCGGATTATGCTTCTTATCTGCAAGAGTTTATCAGTAAGCTGTTTGCTGAATTCGGTGTATTGGTACTCCAACCGGATGATCATAACTTAAAACGCGAATTTGTTCCGGTTGTCTTACGAGAAATTTCAAGCGATCTGGCTAACCATGCGGTCCAGAATATGAATAAATTGGTTGAAGCTGCAGGATACAAGCCGCAGGCACATGCCCGGGATTGTAATTTATTCTATTTGAAAGCCGGAGAGCGTTTGCGCATAGAACCAACTGCAAATGGTCTCGCTATTGACGGAACTGTTTATAGCAAGGAAGAATTGACGCAATTGGTCGAGAAGGAACCCGAAAATTTTTCTCCGAATGTGATTTTGCGTCCTGTTTACCAGGAAACCATTTTACCGAATTTAGTATATGTTGGAGGAGGAGGTGAGATGGCCTACTGGATCCAATTGAAAGGTGTTTTCGAAGTGCATCAAACCTTGTTTCCGTTGATCCAGCAGCGTGTTTCACTTCAATTGATCGATGGCGCTTTGAAAAAGCGTATGGATAAGTTGAACTGGCCGGAAGAACGTTTTTTCGAATCGAAAGAAGAATTGAAGAAGCTCTTCCTGAAAGAAAATGAAGGAGATGATCTGGACCTTTCCGTACTTTATGCTGAGTTCAATACCCTGCGTTCAACGATGATCGAAAAGGCAAAATCCATTGAAGCTACCCTGGAATCATTTGCAGAGGCAGAAACCGTTCGCATGAAAAAACAGCTGGAATCCTTTGAACAGCGTTTGGTGAAGCAATTGAAGCAGCGTCACGAACAGGTACTTCAATCCATTGATTTTATTTCGGAGCGGATCATTCCTGAAAATTCATTGCAGGAACGGTATTTTCATTGGTTGCAATTTGCACCAAGCGGAGATTATAAAGCGCTTTTGAAGCAGATTCATGCGGAGATTGATCCGTTTGAGCAGGATCTGATTGTGGTTGATTTGACGAAATAGGTTCCCGATTGTTTCCCGCAGAGTCCGCTGAGGAGCGCAGATTTTTTATTTGGTGTAGTTGTTAACTAACCGGTACATAATTGTATCGTATATAGGAGAAATAAATCCTGAACTCTGCATAACCCTATGAGATTCTGTTAGCATTTTTCAATGGACAATTTTCTGCGATCATCTGCGCTCTTCCGCGGGAAAATATGCAATGAGTTCGAAGTAAATAAAAAACTTTACACTAATTTCGGCAATTCAACGTTTAATCGAAGATGCGAAACCAATTTCTAGTATTATTTCTTCTTGTTTTCATGCCTTTGACCGCTCTTTGGTCCCAGGTTCAGGTAAATGGAAATGTACTGGATAATCGAAAAACGGCGGTGCCGAATGTCAAAATTTTCTTCGTTCTCGGTCCTGATACTATTTCAGCCACATCTGACAAGACAGGTCGTTTTCAGATTCAGCTTGCACCGGGAAAATACGGAATGATCGCTCAATTCGATGCGGAAAATGAATACCGTAAAAATGTTCAGATCCCGGATGTCAATTCCTTTGTACTTGATCCGATCATTTTTGAATTTGGCTTCATTGAAGTGGACATTAATAAGTCTAAAGACGATCTGAATGGTTTGGATAAAATTCCACCTATTGATTTGCAGAAACAGGTTTTGGGTGGAGTTGAACGGATGCTCGTACTGACCCAAGCAGGTGTAAATTCCAATAATGAATTGACTTCTAACTACAACGTTCGTGGAGGGAATTATGATGAGAACCTGGTTTATGTGGATGGATTCCTGATAAACAGGCCTTTTCTGACACGTTCCGGTCAGCAGGAAGGATTGAGTTTTATCAATACGTCTTTGGTAAACGATATCTATTTCTCATCCGGAGGTTTTCAATCCATGTACGGCGATAAATTGAGTTCTGTTTTGGATATTCATTACAGAAAGCCCGATTCATTGCGTGTTTCGGCGATGGCTTCGCTGCTTGGTGTTGAAGCACATGTGGAAGACAAACTTGGAAAGCATAATCGGTTTCAATATTTATTCGGAGCACGATACCGAGCAAACGGATATTTGTTGAATTCACTTCCAACCAAAGGAAATTACAATCCGATCTTTTGGGATGCCCAGGCAGTAACGAATTATACCATCAATGAACATTGGTCGTGGACAATGCTGGGGCATGTTTCATCAAATACTTACCAATTTGCTCCGCAAACGAGTCAAACGGATTTTGGAACGGCAAACCAGGCCTATTCGTTCAATATTTATTTTGAAGGGCAGGAGAAAACTAAATTCCTTACTTCCACAGTAGGAACTTCGTTGAACTACACTTCCAAAAAGTACGAAGGAAAAACATTTTTCACTTACTTCAGAAGTGACGAACGCGAAACCTTTGACATCTTAGGTGAATACTACATCAATGAGCTGGAAATGGACCCTTCCAAAGAGGAGTTTGGTGATTCCATTGCAGTTGTAGGTATTGGTGGTTTTTTAAATCATGCCAGGAATCAATTGAAAGCAAGTATTGTTAGTGTTTACCACGATGGATCGGTGATTTTCAAGCCTGGAAATGAAAACACCCGACACGAGCTGAAAGTTGGTGCAGGAATCCAGATAGATCGTTTTGATGATGTTCTGAGCGAGTGGAAATTTGTGGATTCTGCCGGTTATTCCCAGGTGGATCAGCCAACAGATGAAGTGGACCTGTATGAAGTGATCAAAAGTAAATTGCAGCTGGATAATCAGCGCTACAATGCATATGTACAGGATCATTGGGAGTGGAAGAAGGTCCGTAAGAATATCCCGGTTGAAAAGAAACACACATATAAAGATTCAACAGGTACGCTTCGGGAACGTATGATTCGTGATACGATTGAAGAATCACGTTCAGGATTGAGCCTGGATTACGGATTGCGCGGAACTTATACAACTTTCAATAGTGACGGTTTCATTACTCCACGCTTATCACTGACCTATTTCCCTGTGAAATATGTTTACCATAATGGCAGGTTTGTCCGCAGAGGAGTTCGTTACCGTTTATCGACCGGTTTGTATTATCAACCACCGTTTTACAGGGAATTCAGAACATTTACAGGGCAAATAAATCCGAATGTGAAATCGCAAAAATCGGCTCATTTTGTATTGGGAATGGATTACAGTTTCTTTATGCTGAAGCGCGAATCTCCCTTTAAATTTTCAGCAGAAGCTTATTACAAATATTTGTGGGACGTAAATCCTTACGAAGTAGATAATGTACGTACCCGTTATTTCGCAGAGAATAATGCAGTAGCTTATGCTACCGGGCTGGATCTGAACTTAAACGGGGAATTCGTTCCGGGACTGATGTCCTTCTTCAAGCTTGGTTTACTTTCCACAAGAGAAAATATTAAAGACGATTATTATTACGATTATTACAATGCTGCCGGTGAGAAAATCATCTACGGATTCAGTGAAGACCAGGTTGCAGTGGATTCGAATCGAGTGAGTCCGGGATATATTCGCAGACCAACAGATCAGCAGGTAACAGTTGGTGTATTGTTCCAGGACCATATGCCGGGATTGAAACAATTAACTTGTCAGGTCGGAATTACTTATGGATCAAGATTGCCTTACGGGCCACCTGATCATTCGCGCTACAAAGATACCCTGACAATGAAATCGTATTTTCGGGTGGACATGGGAATGTCTTATGATATTTTGTACCGTAAACCGGGTAAAACACGCAACTTCCTGAAGAAAATGGAAAGCGCGATCATTTCGTTCGAAGTATTCAACCTGCTTGGAGTGAATAATGTGCTTTCAAAACAATGGGTACAAGATGTTTCCGGGAAGTATTATTCGATTCCGAACTATTTGACACAACGACGCTTTAATGTGAAGCTGATAGTCAGGATTTAGCCGGAATTATTATCTTGTCCGCCTAAATAATCAATGATGAAAAACCCTACGATCCGTCAATTGTTTCATGATGAAACTGGCAAAATCCATTTTTTATCCCGTGAGGGGAAAATTGTAACCGAAGAATCCGGGCAAATCGGTAAAACTAAAACTTCAGAGAAAGCATTCCCAAATGAAGATGCTGCTAAACTTCACGTAAAGAAGAAGGAATTGGAGCTTTTGAAGAAAGGCTTTGTATACAGGAATCTGTCTGCAAAACCGGGAGAAGCCAAATTACATTATTTTTTATCCCGTTTGTATACCGGGGCCTTATCGTTCCAGGAAACCGGACATGGAATTTTTCTTTCAGTTGTAGGTCCTGATCCTGATCCAAGAACAGATTACTTAGACTTGATCGATTCGGATGGTCATTTGAAAAAACGTATTGATCTCCCGCAGAACCTTGCATGGGAGATGTGCTATTCCGAAGCATCAGGTTTGTTGTTTCTTTTACTTGATAAATGCATTTATGCCTATAATCCGATGACTGATGAGTGGACTTCACTTACGGATCCAAATCCACGAGAATTTTCTGTCAAATGTTTTGCCACAAATTCCGAAGCGTTGATCTTTAATTCAAAGGAGACGATCCATTTTGCCCGTAAGGCAGAATCTGCATTGGATGGTAAATTTGATTTTGAATGGCCACGAAATCAGGATCAATTGGCTATGGCAATTTCACCGGATGGAAAATCAGTTGCTTTGTTGAATAAGCATGAAACTATAGAAATAATAGATACCTCGTCGGGTAAAGTAAACCTGGAACTGGCTGTTGGGACTAATGCTGTTGCTCAGATGGATTTTATCCAAAACAACCGGGTTTTGATGTTCAAAGACAATAATGGCTACTGGAAAGTACGCTTCTTTGATCTTCAGACAGGAAAAGAACTATCTACTTTTGATTGGCTGGAGCAACCGGCTTATGAATATGCTTTTTACTATGCTATCAATGAGAAAGAAACACGTCTGGCCATTGCTTACGGTTACTATGTGGTTATTTATGATCTGACTTCCGGGAAAAGAATGTTCGATTTCCAGTTTGAGCATAGTGCAAAGAAATCTGAAATCAAATTTGTGGGAAATCTGCTTGGAGCAAGAACAGATATGGGGTGTTTTTCGCTTTATGAATTAGGCTGATCCTTTTTGTGGTTGAACTGAATTTGGAATAGGCATCCAATTAGGATCAGTATGTCGCCCAATAGCATTGCCACCATTCCGATTCCTGTATTTCCCTGAATCGGTCCACCCCAGTTAAATCCTATAAAATTACACCCTATGAACGTTACGGTAAGTGCTAAGACAACAAATAGTATAACCAACAATTTAGCAATTAACCTTCTTCCGTGATATCCGCATATAAGAGGAATTGTAAGTAAAAGGAAATTCAGGTAATAGACAGAATGTGTAATTCCAAACGCAGGTTTGTATACGAGATCTCCGAAGTTGTTTTCGCCTTTAATATCAATTATTGTGTAAGCGAGTGGGAGAAAGCCAGCAAATCCCAGGGAAAGGATTCCTAAAGTGATGAAAATCCGGTGAATTATTTTCGAATGCATTACATCTGCTCCAGTACCGCAATGCGTTTTTCGATAGGAGGGTGGGTTGCAAACAATCCTGCAAATCCGGCTCCGTCTAAGGCCTTGTGCTCAATGAACATTTGTTTCACGTCTTCGCTTTTTACATTGCTGACTTCCGAATGACCGGAAATTTTACGAAGTGCAGAAGCCATTGCTCGTGAATTACGCGTCATTTGGACAGCACCGGCATCAGCGAGGTCTTCTCTTTTTCGGGACAAAGCAAATTTGAAGAGTACAGATAATAAGAGTGCCACAGCGGAAATAACCAACGCAATCAGAACTCCTTTGTTGTCATCTTTGTCTCTTCGGCCTCCTCCCCAAAGTAAGTTTCGCAATAGAATGTCTACCGCGAAAGAAAGAATCCCTACAAAGATGATGGAAACGATTAACAAACGAACGTCTTTGTTCCGGATATGTGTTAATTCGTGTGCGATCACGCCTTCCAGTTCTTCATCATTCAAATGTTCGATGATTCCTGTGGTCAGAGTTACGGCATAGCTTTTTTCGTTGATTCCGCTCGCGAAGGCATTTAATGCAGGAGAGTCAATTACAAATAATTGCGGCATTTTCATCCCGACAGACATACACAGGTTTTCTGTGAGGTTGTAAACACGCATGTTTTCCCTTCGTTCCAAAGGCTGCGAGTTCGAAGCCATCTGGATAAGAGAAGAATTAAAGAAGTAGGCAATAATGAACCAAATCACTACTCCGGCAATGACAAAGGGAATGGTTACAATGAAGCGTTGATTGACCTGGTCCATGTGCTCTTTTCCTCCCATCATGAAGAAGAAAAAAGCATAGACCCCCGCTAAAATCAATAACGGGAATCCTGCCAATATCAAAGATGACTTTAAATTGTTGCTTCGAATTTGTTCGTGAAGACCAATATAAGCTGCCATTGAAACAGATTAGAATTTAACTTCCGGTGCTTTGTCTAATGTTTGACGTTGTTCAATTCCAAGATCGAACATCGGTTCCGTTTTGTATCCTTTGAAACCTGCGATTAGGTTGCTCGGGAATTGTTCAATACCGTTGTTGTATTCTTTTGTAGAAGAATTGAAGAAACGGCGAACAGCTGCCAGTTTGTTTTCCAAATCACCAATTTCCTGTTGTAAGTGCATGAAATTCGTATTTGCTTTCAAATCCGGGTAAGCTTCAAGCTGAATATTCAATCCGTTCATTGCAGAAGTCATCTTATTCTCTGCCTCGATTTTTTCAG
>CBFGPJ010000028.1:0-12517 GCA_965650615.1 uncultured Fluviicola sp.
GATCTTCACATTGTTTCCCAGGATCACTTCCGGCGAAACCACTACGTTCTGACCAATATTGCATTTTTCACCGATCACACAATTCGGCATGATGTGCGAAAAGTGCCAGATCTTCGTCCCTTCACCGATCGTGCAACCGGGATCTACAACTGCTGTTTCGTGGGCAAAATAACTCATTCTTTTAAATTGAAAATGGAGAATTTAAAATTAAGAAGGTTCTTGAAAAGGTAACTTCGACTCCACTGCGCCTATGCTGTAGCTCCTGCGTAAGCATTCAGTCACCTTTTCCGTTGTCAATTTTCAATTCTCAATTACTAACTATCTTACAATGTACTTCTCAAAATCAATGTGATCCGATTGATACAATTCTTCTTTGGTCAAACTCTTAAAATAGGCATACGTCCGTTTCAAGCCTTCTGCCCGGTCGATCTTCGGTTCCCAACCCAATAACTTTTTGGCTTTGGTAATATCCGGCTGACGCTGTTTCGGGTCATCAACAGGTAAATCCTTGTAGATTACTTTTTGTGTAGTTCCGGTCAACTTAATGATCTCTTCCGCGAACTGGCTGATCGTAATTTCATCCGGGTTCCCGATGTTCACCGGATCCGAACAATCACTATGCAACAAACGAACAATTCCTTCTACCAAATCATCTACATAACAAAAAGAACGTGTTTGTG
Source organism: uncultured Fluviicola sp. (assembly GCA_965650615.1). Classification (GTDB taxonomy): domain Bacteria; phylum Bacteroidota; class Bacteroidia; order Flavobacteriales_D; family Crocinitomicaceae; genus Fluviicola. The sequence continues at coordinate 681 of CBFGPJ010000028.1, forward strand.
ATCCGTCTCCGAAAACCGTCAGGTCTTCACCCCGCAGTGCCTGTCCGATAAACGCAGGAAGTACGCGCCCGTCATTCAAACGCATGCGTGGTCCATAGGTATTGAAAATACGCACAATGCGCGTTTCAACCCCATGAAACGTGTGATAAGCCATTGTAATTGCTTCCTGGAAACGCTTCGCTTCATCGTATACTCCTCTCGGACCTACCGGGTTCACATTTCCCCAATAGTCTTCCGTTTGCGGGTGCACTGTCGGGTCACCATAAATTTCAGAGGTACTTGCGATCAATACACGCGCATGTTTTACCCGTGCCAATCCCAAACAATTGTGAATTCCCAAAGATCCCACTTTCAAAGTCTGGATCGGGATTTTCAGGTAATCGATCGGGCTTGCGGGCGATGCGAAATGAAGAATATAATCCAGTTTTCCCGGAATATGAATGAACTTACACACATCGTGATTATAGAACTCAAAGTTCTCCAATTGAAATAAGTGCTCGATATTCTTTAAACGACCCGTAATGAGATTGTCCATTGCAATGACATGGTAGTCATCTTTAACAAAACGATCACATAAATGTGAGCCTAAAAATCCGGCAGCACCGGTAATCAATATGCGTTTTCTACCTGTATTCATTGTTTATTTCGATACTACGGACCTGCCTATTGAACTATAATAGAATCCATTTTTATTCATTTCGGAAATCTCGAACAGGTTTCTTCCATCGAAGATAACGGAATCTTTCATCAGGGACTTCATTTTATCAAAATCAGGGTTTCTGAAAACACCCCATTCGGTACAGATCAGTAAGGCATCTGCATCCTTCAATGCTTCGTATTCGTTCTCAGCAAAAGCGATTTGATCTCCAACTACTCCTTTCACATTTTCCATTGCTTCCGGATCGTATGCAGTTACTTTTGCCCCTGCCTTCGTCAGTTCATCGATCATATACAAAGCCGGTGCCTCACGAATATCGTCCGTGTCCGGTTTGAAAGCAAGACCCCATAAAGCAATCTTCTTTCCTGAAAGATCTCCTCTGAAAAAATTCTTCATTTTCGGGAAAAGAATGGTCTTCTGGGATTCGTTCACTTCCATTACTGCTTTAATGATCTCGAATGAATAATTGTTTTCAAGCCCGGAATTCACCAAAGCCTGAACATCTTTCGGGAAGCAGGAACCTCCGTAACCGATTCCCGGGAATAAAAAGCGTTTACCGATACGTTCATCGGAACCAATTCCAATACGTACTTTATCTACATCCGCGCCTACCAATTCGCAAAAATTGGCGATTTCATTCATGAAGGTAATCTTGGTCGCTAAAAATGCGTTCGCTGCATACTTTGTCAGCTCTGCAGATTTTTCATCCATAAAAATGATGGGATTTCCCTGGCGAACGAATGGTTTGTACAATTGCTCCATAATCTCTTCAACACGTTCAGAGGAAGTCCCCAAAACCACCCGGTCGGGTTTCATGAAATCGTCTACGGCATAACCTTCTCTCAGGAATTCAGGATTTGAAACCACATCAAAAGGAACGGTTGCATGCTTTGCAATAGCCGCATGTACTTTCTCTGCAGTTCCTACCGGAACCGTACTTTTATCTACAATGACTTTGTAATCTTTCAATAATTTTCCCAACTCATCTGCTACCCCCAAAATGTATCTCAGATCAGCCGAACCATCTTCTCCCGGAGGAGTAGGCAAGGCCAAAAATATGATTTCGGCATCTTTAATTCCTTCTTCCAGGTTAGTGGTAAATGATAAACGATTCGCTTTTATATTCCGCTCAAAAAGCACGTCCAAATGCGGTTCATAAATCGGAACCTCTCCATTTCGCATACGTTCTACTTTCTTCGCATCAATATCCACGCAGATTACCTGGTTTCCCGTTTCAGCAAAACAAGTCCCGGTTACTAAACCGACGTACCCGGTCCCGATAACTGCAATTTTTTTCATGATTAGTCAGCGTTTACGAAATGGAGGATTTCAGAACAAATGAACAGTTGCTGCTCTTCAGTCATTTCTGTATGAATTGGGAAGGAAATCACGCATTTCGTTAATTCTTCCGTGACAGGAAGATCCAGGTTCCCCAGGTTGAATGATTTGAACATTCCTTGTTTGTGTGCCGGAATAGGATAATAAATCATCGATGGGATCTCTTTTGAAGCAAGATACGCCTGTAATCCATCCCGGTCAACTCCTTTCAGCTGAACGGTATATTGATGGAATACGTGTTTGGATTTCCCATCTCTGTATGGTGTTTCAATTTTTTCGGATGCTCCGAGAACGCGGTCATAAAAATCGGCCACTTTGATTCGCGCAGCAATGTATTCATCGAGTTTCGAAAGTTTTACATTTAAAATTGCGGCCTGCATGGCATCCAGCCTGGAATTACATCCTACCACATCGTGCTGGTACTTTACTTTTTGACCATGATTTGCGACCATTCTCAATTGTTCTGCCAATTCATCATTATTGGTAAACATGGCACCGCCATCTCCGTAGCAACCTAAGTTTTTAGACGGAAAAAAGCTGGTGCATCCGATATCTCCGATCGTACCCAATTTTCTTGTCTGGCCGTTTTTAGAATAGTAATCCGATCCAATTCCTTGTGCATTGTCTTCGATCACGAACAAGTTGTGTTTTTGTGCGATCTCCATAATTGCATCCATATCACACGCCTGTCCGTACAAATGTACCGGAACAATGGCTTTCGTTTTTGGGGTAATTGCTGCTTCAATTTTTGCAGGGTCTATACAAAACGTTTGGTGGTCTACATCTACAAATACCGGAGTAAGCCCCAATAAAGCAATCACTTCCGTTGTTGCAATGTAGGTGAATGAAGGCGTGATTACCTCATCCCCTGGTTTCAATCCCAAAGCCATCATAGCAATTTGCAAAGCATCCGTACCATTTGCGCATGGGATTACGTGTTTCACATTCAGATACGATTCCAAGGATTTTTGAAAACGTTGTACAACCGGTCCGCCAATATATATGGACGAATCTAAAACTTCCTGAATTGCTGAGTCTATATCTGATTTTATTGCCTGGTATTGAGTAGCCAGGTCAACCATTTGAATTTTTTTCACGTGCTTAATCTATGGAGATTATTAATAATCATTCTATTCCTACAAAATTAATAAAAGCGGTGAATTGGGAAAGGTTAATCCGAGAATTGTCCTCCCCCTTAATCCCCCTCCAAAGGGGGAGATTACAATTTCCCAAACAAAGGAACGGTTTCTGATCTGATTTATATATTTCTTTTCGAAGCCCAATTTACACTTAAGAGTGTGATTTCTGGTTCCCCCTTTGGAGGGGGACAAAGGGGGAGGATAGCGGATTTAGTATTATTCCGAAAGCACCATCGCATTAAACACCTTCTCCATCTGCTCTACCGTATATTCGGAAGAACAATTGAAGTTATTGATGATCAACGAAAAACATACTTTTTTTCCCGATTGGGTCTCCGCATAACCGGAATATGCTTTAATCCGCTTCATTGTTCCGCTTTTTGCATGGATCTTTCCTTCTCCCGGCTGGTTCTTGCAAACAGAAGAAAGTGTTCCGGAAACTCCGGCTACAGGCAAGGTCGCATAAAAGGCGTCAAATTCTTTGGCTGTCGACATGTATTTCAGCATTTCACAAAAATGGTTTGCCGAAATGGCATTGCTCCTGGACAATCCGGAACCATCCGTGATGTAAAGCCCGATCGTATTGATCTTCCCGGACCAATAATTCATCATTCGAGCGATGCTGTTGTCAATGGAGCCGTTTCCGGAAGTCCCATATCCGATCCAGCACAAAACTTCTTCAGCAAACAGGTTCACCGATTTCATATTCGTCCACCAGGCAATCGAATTCAAGGTCTTTCCTTTGTAGGTGAAGAATAATTTCATAGCTGCATAACGGGTCGTTGCCGAAACAACACTTAAATTTCGCGCGGCCAGCGCCGGTTCTTTTACTTCAATACCTTTTGCTTTCAGAACACGGGTGAATTCCTGGGAAAATGTCAATTCAGGATCCGGCAAACTTCCTTTTACGGTAAACTTTCCAAGACCGGCACCCAAGGTCCCTGTTCCGAAACGGTCCATCGAGTAAGGAGCTCCATAGATATACGAGTTGTCCCCGGAACCACCTGTCTGAATGTAATTGGCATATTTCAATCCTTCCACAACAGGTGTTGTACCAAGAAAAGTCGTTTTCATCCCGTTTTTCGCTCCCACTTGAAAATGGTAGCGCAACATATTATCATAGATAGGAAGTCCGGAAGCCCCAGCACCGTAGTAATTTCCCATATCACCCCAGTTCCACCCGTCAGGTGCGCCTTCGTATCCAAATTCCGAAGCATCTGCTACAATTGCTCCGTTAATCTTTTTAATTCCCAATTTCACAAGCGTATCAACCCATTTTTCCATGAATTCATCTTCCCTTCCTTCACCATTGTAATAACGGCTGCCAAGGGCAACATCTCCACCTCCCCTGATCCATAAATTTCCATTGAGAGTACCCTCCTTAGACAACTCTCCGTCCAGGTAAATCCGTGTTTGAGGAGCATAATTCTTTCCCAACAATTGAAACGCTGTTGCTGTTGCAAACAGTTTGGTTGTAGAAGCCGGAGGAAGTGCCAACGACGGATTTTTTTGTGCCAGGATTTGCCCCGTAGAACAATCCATTGCCATGAAACTAATGGACGCATTCGCAAAATAAGCATTAGAAGAAAAGGCATCAATCGCTGTTTGGATCGAATTCTGCGAAAAACTAACATGCCCGGCAAAAAGAATAAGGAATCCGATCGAAAAAATGCGTCTCATCAATTTGAAATGAATCATTGTATAAAGTTCTGTTTTCTCCCCTTGCAAAATTTCTGCCACTTAAAAACTTTTGAACAGTTCAATCAGGAAAGTTTCCATTTAACCGGTTCCAATTATCATTTTACAAAACTTTTAGTTAGATTATGTGTAATTTTGAACTAATTCCGAGAGGCACTTCGACTCCGCTCAGTGACCCTCGGAATACAATATTATAAAGGAGACTGAGCGGAGTCGAAGTCTCAACATTTAAACTTTGATCATTAATGCCAAAAGTGCTGAGAATCATTAATCGATTCAATATTGGAGGACCAACCTACAATGCTACTTTCTTAACGAAATTCATCTCGGAAGATTATGAGACGCTATTGGTTGGTGGTTTACCTGAGAAAGACGAATCGGATTCCCTGCATATTTTGGAAGATTATGGAGTAAAACCTTTATTGATCCCGGAAATGAAACGGATTCCCAATTTCCGTTCAGATCGGGAAGCATACCGGAAAATCAAACAGATTATCACCGAATTTCAACCCGATATTGTTCACACGCACGCTGCAAAAGCAGGAGCTCTTGGCAGAAAAGCCGCAAAAGCATGTAATGTTCCCATCATTGTACATACCTTTCACGGACATGTATTCCATTCATACTTTGGAAAGGCGAAAACACTGATTTACAAAACTATTGAGCGCAGACTGGCAAAATTTTCCACCGGTATTATTGCAATCAGTCCCCTGCAGAAAGAAGAACTGAGCGTTATCCATGGCATTTGCAATGCGGATAAGATAAAAGTCATACCACTTGGCTTTGACTTGCTTAAGTTCCAGGAAAACCTGGCTGAAAAAAGGAAAGAAACGAGAGAGAGATGGAATCTGAATGACGATGAAGTAGCCGTTGCAATTGTGGGAAGGCTGGCTCCCATCAAAAATCACCGTTTATTCCTGGATGTCATTCAAATCCTTGCTGAAAAAGGAGTCAAGGCACGTTTTTTTATTGTGGGCGACGGACAGGAAAAAACCTATATCGAACAGCGGACGAAAGAATTGGAAAGCAAATACGGGGTCTCGATCGAACTAACAAGTTGGATAAAAGATATTGCAACCTTTAATGCCGGGATGGACATCATTTGTTTGAGTTCCGACAATGAAGGGACGCCGGTTAGCTTAATTGAGGCCCAGGCAAGTGGAATTCCTGTAATTTCAACAGATGTGGGAGGTGTTAAAGATATTTTGGATGACGGTAAAACCGGCTTTGTTGTTCCAAAAAAAGACCCGGTATCTTTCAGTGAAAAATTACGATTACTGATAGAAGACAAAGAAATTCGTCAGAAAATGTCACAAAATGGCTGGAACTTCGTAAGAGATAAATTCCATTACACTACTTTGGTAAAAAACATGGAAGATTATTACGCTGAACTAATTGAAAAGACTAGAAAAAATGCAAAATAAAGGAGTATTATTTTCCTTATTGGTTGGTTTGTTCCTCATACAATCGTGTGGGATCAACAGCAATCTCATGTTCCGGACACCCAAAGGAGTGCACGAAGTAAAAGACAGTATCCCGTTGAAACCTTCCGCGGAATATAAAATTTCAAGGGACGATAAATTCACCTTCATGCTCTATACCAATGAAGGAGAGCGCATTGTGAACGAAATGGCAGGAATGAACAAGGATGCTGTCGCAAAAGCAGAAATCGAATATGTAGTAAGACCTGACGGGAGAGCTGATTTACCGATCCTTGGATCTACCCTGGTTGCAGGGTTTACCGTAAAGGAATGTGAAGATACACTGGCAAGATTGTTCGAGCAGAAAAACGGTTATAACAAACCTTTTGTACAGGTAAAACTAACCAATCAGCGGGTAATTGTATTTCCGGGGAACGGAAGTGCTGCAAAAGTGATCCCTTTACAAAACAACAACACGACCCTGATGGAAGCTATTGCTCTTGCGGGTGGAATTGCCGAGCGCGGGAAAGCCAGTAAAGTCAAGATTATGCGGGTTGTCAATAATGTACGCACCATGTACGTGGTCGATCTGTCAAAAATAGAAAATCTTCAATATGCGGACATGATCGTCCAGGCCAATGATTATATTTATATTGAACCGAAAGAACAAGTGGGGCAGGAAACGTTAAAAATAGTAGCTCCGATCGTTTCACTCGTTTCCAGCGCGCTTATAATAGTTACCGTATTCTCAACATTGAAATAACGTGAATAGTCCAAACTCATCCATATTTATAAACAAAGATTACAATCCGATTATTGTGAATGTAATTCTGCGCCGCTATTGGTGGTGGGTTATGCTATTGATCCTGTTTTTCCTGGGTATCGCTTTTTTCTACCTGAGGTACACCAAACCGGTTTATGATTCGACAATGATTATCCAGTTGGTTGAAAAGGATCAGGGAAAGGAACTGTTGGAACTCGAAAATATCAATAAAGTCGACGACATTTCGTCCGAAATAGAACTGCTCCGATCGCAATTGTTGTTTGAAATGGCCATTTCGAAAATGAACATGAATGTTTCAATCTTTGCGGAGGGGAAAATATTGACCGAAGAAAAATACCATCAGAGTACATTCACCATTATTCCTTATGCTCTTCGGGACAGTAGTTTATGTGATGTACCGGTTGATGTGGAAACGATCGATAATCACCGGGTCAAACTCTCGTATACCACGAACGGAAAAACCTATTCCAAAGTTTCCGATGTCAATAAAACCATTCATACCAAGCATTTTGATATTGCATTCAAGGTAGATAACTGGGACCATTTTAAACAGAACGATGAATCAAACCGGCTCTATTTTACTTTTAACAATCAAAAAACACTGGCTTCGCGGTTGATCACCAACCTGGAAGTAAACCCTGTAGACGTCAATGCGAAAACGATCGAGCTTCGATACAACGGGAATAATCCGGAGCTATGCAAAGATATTATCCAATCGGTAGCGACAACTTTCTTCAATTACGATGAAGAAATGAAGCGAAAGAGTGCTGATAACATCCTTTCTTTTATCCAGTTGCAATTGGACTCCATTTCAGAGGAATTGAAAGATTCCAAGGATAGCCTGACGGATTTTCAGCGTAAAACACATTTGACGGATCCGGAAAACGCCGGTGGCTCCCTGGCTGAAAATATGGATAAGTTCCAGGATATGCTTTTCGAACTGGAAAATGAATGGGCAACTTTGAAATTGGTCAATTCAAGACTGAAAACCGAACCGAACCGCCTGGACATTTACCGCCTTATTCCTGAAATGCTGGGAAAAAGTTTCGAAGTTTCGCTGACGAAACAAATTACCGACCTGAACACCCTATTGGAACGAAAAGAAGAACTTTTGACAAATGTTTCGGAAAACAATTCAGAGCTGAAAAACCTGAATTCCCGTATTCAGTCGAAAATTCAATCCATCCGGCGAAGTGTGGAAGTGATCCAGGAACGGATCAGATCACAGATCAACTCAATCAATGGAAAAATCGGGGAAATCGAAGGTGAATACCTGAAAATTCCGCAAAAGAAAATGGAGTACAACCGTTTAAAGTCTATGCAAGACCTGAACGAAAAATATTACACACTTCTGACGGAAAAAAAGGTCATGTATTCTATTTCCAATGCCGGGTATACTTCCAATAACCGGGTCCTGAACGAAGCATCTTTAAATATGGAGCCTGTCAGTCCAAATCGAAAACTGGTTTATGCCGGTTTCGTCTTCGTCGGATTCATTTTTGGTTTTGCCCTGTTGTTCCTCAAGTACATCACCTTCAATGAGATCAATACGATTGAGGATCTGAAACACTTATTGCCTGACAGGGTAACGATCTTAGGCAATATTCCGCAATTGAAGGAAAGTGCTGAATTCAGTCAGTTGATGATCCATACAAATCCGAAATCGATTTTGGCGGAATCCATGCGTAATATCCGGACAAACCTCAGTTTCGTCAATGCCAATGCGCGGGTAATTGCTATTTCCTCATCTATTTCAGGTGAAGGAAAAACCTTTGTTGCATTGAACCTGGCTGGAATAATTGCGCTTTCCGGGAAGAAAACCATTGTTATCGACCTGGATTTACGAAAACCGAAAGTTCACCTTGGATTAAACGTTCCGAACGATAAGGGAATCAGTAACCTGATCATTAAACAGGCGACCCTCGAAGAATGTATCCGCCACTCGGAAATTGAAAACCTGGATTTCATCAGTGCCGGACCAATCCCTCCGAATCCTTCGGAATTGATCCTGAGTGATTCGTTTTTTGAGATCCTGGAAAGCCTGAAATCAAAATACGATGTGGTGATCATTGATAATCCACCGGTCGGTTTGGTTACTGACGGTGTACAGATCTTAGCGAAAGCGGACGTTCCTATCTACATCTTCAAAGCACATTATTCCAAACGGATTTTTGCAGGAAGAGTACGGGAACTGTTTGAAATGAACCAGATTACACATCTGAATGTGATTCTGAACGGTACAAAAGCGTTCAAGGGGAAATATGGTTATGGATATGGCTACGGTTATGGCTATGGATATGGCTATTATGATGAAGAGGATAAAAAGAAGAAGAAGAATCAGCGATAGTCCGCCGCGGCAGAAAGACTGAAGCTCTGCCCGTCAAATGACGGAGAGATGAACTGAAGGAATAAAAGAATAAAAACCGAAGAAATAAATGGAATTTAAACGTACAGCAATAGCTGATGTAATATTGATGCAACCCACCATTTTTGGTGATGACAGAGGATATTTTTTTGAGTCTTTTCATCAGCAAAAATTCAATGACTTTATCGGTTCGGAAATTTCGTTCGTTCAGGATAATGAATCCTTATCCTCCAAAGGAGTATTACGTGGACTGCACTTCCAGGCTCCGCCACATGCTCAAGGAAAATTGGTGCGTGTTATAAAAGGCAGTGTGCTGGATGTTGCTTTGGATATTCGCAAAAGCTCTCCCACTTACGGGCAGCACGTTTCGTTCATTTTAAGTGAAAAAAACAAAACCCAGGCCTACATTCCCGAAGGTTTTGCACATGGTTTCGTGACCCTGGAAGACCATACTATTTTTCAATACAAATGTACCAATTGGTATAACCCGGCGAGTGAAGGAAGCATCCTTTGGAACGATCCGGCGTTAAACATCCAGTGGGAAGAACAAAACCCGATCTTATCTGCAAAAGATAAATCCGGAGTTCTCCTGGCAAATTTTAATACTCCATTTGAATAAAGATGACGTACGAAATAACATTGGCTTGTATTGGATTCCTGATTATGGGGATTATCATGAGTTATGTCTCTAACGGAATCCTTTTACGCTTTTCCCAAAGCCTGGGAATTCGCAACAAAAATGATGTAACCATCAGATGGGCAAATGAATCGAAACCTTCTTTGGGGGGAATTGGTTTTTTTGTCGCATTCTTTTTTGGAACAGTGGCCTACTCCATCATTTTCAGCAATGAAAACATTTTCCAAAACCGGCAATTTGTGGGTTTAATGACCGCCGGGACCATTTCCTTTATTATGGGACTGGCAGATGATGCATACAATACCAGGCCTTTCATCAAATTATTCGTACAGATCCTTTGCGGACTTATCTTTGTCTATACACACAATGTCATCGAGCTGACCGGAATTAATTGGGTCAATGGAAGCATTACAGTAATTTGGGTGGTTGCGATGATGAATTCCCTGAACATGCTTGATAATATGGATGGAATTACAGGAACCACCGCACTTTTCATGCTGACTTCCTGTTTGGCAAGCAACGTTATCCTGTTCGATTGGAACATGAACATCTGGACGCTCACAATGCTGATTCAAATCGGGGCAACGATTGGTTTCCTTGGCTACAATATTCATCCTTCCAAATTATTCATGGGTGATGCCGGAAGTCAGTTCATCGGTTTGTTCGTTGCATTCTTTTCGATTCATGAATTGTGGAATATCGGGAATACGACGCATCTGAACCCTTTGACGGGAGGTGCGATTACATTGATCGCTTTTACACCGGCAATTTCAGACACACTGACCGTTGTGATCAACCGCTTGCGAAAAGGAAAATCTCCGATGGTCGGTGGAAAAGATCATACGACCCATCATTTGGTGTATTCAGGGCTGAATGACCGGCAGGTCTGGATCGTTTTCCTGGGTATCGGCCTGATGGCAACTTTGATCACAATTCTTGCTGTAGTATTTGCTAAAATGGGGAACCCATGGATGGCATTCTTCCTCACAGCCTACTTTTTTGCAGTGTTTTTTGTTTTATACCGCAACACACTTATTCACAAGAAATAACTCATTTGGTTCCTTCTGATCACTGAATAAATCCTCGTGTGCCTTGTGTCCTTCGTGGTAAACCCTCTCTGTGACCTATGCGCCTTCGCTGGAGCTTCAACGTAAGCATTGTTCCTAAGTGGTTAGTTGTGAAAACAGAGGGATTCTTTCGGAGTCTGTAAATTTGACCGGATAATCCTGATTCTGAATCCCAAACTCCCGTGAGATTATGTAATTTTGTACTGCTTTAATCGCATTACATGAAACACATTTTCCTTTTCTCATCCTTGGTTCTATTGGCTTCCTGTCAGAATGAAGCTGCCAAAGAGCAAAAAAAAGAGGCTAAACACCAGAAAACGCTTGCTGAATCTGCCGTTGTTTTCCCGGCTCTTCCTCAAAGTATGGAATTTGCAGGAACAACAATCAATCTCCAGGATGAAGACTTGCGCGAACGCCTGGACCGGGAAGTACTCATGACAGCCTATTATCAAAGTGCGTGGATCGGGGCTATCAAAAGAGCACACCGTTATTTTCCGGAAATTGAACGGATCCTAAAAGAAGAAGGTGTCCCCAATGACTTTAAATATTTAGCGATCATTGAAAGTAACCTGCAACAGGCAGTTTCACCGGTTGGTGCACAAGGTTTCTGGCAATTTATGCCTGCCACGGCAAAATTGTATGAACTGGAAATGAATGCTGAAATTGACGAGCGTTTGAATATTGAAAAAAGTACCCACGCTGCTTGTCGTTATTTAAAAGATGCGCACCG